>NZ_NSGB01000030.1:0-34984 GCF_002294785.1 Mesorhizobium sp. WSM3868
ATCCGCAGGCTCGCCCAAAACATCTTGGCTGCCCATCCCCTCGACAAACCAATCGCCAGCAAGATGCGCAGGGCCAATTGGAGCAAAGACTTCTTCTATGAACTCTTTACTCATATGCGATAGCCCTGCCCTCGTGGGGGAGATGTCCGGCAGGACAGAGGGGGGCGCCGTAGAGCGCAACTGTCGCGGCGTGCCTCACCTCCTCGCCGACATCGAGCGGCAAGATCCAGCGGTTCCTGCTGAGGAAGGCGGAGGTAGAGAAGCGGAAGGCGGGATATTAAATTCGGGTTCTCCTCGGGATTCCGCCACGCAAAAGCCGCCAAGTCAGGCGAAGGCCACAAAGGCTTTGGTTTGAATTGGGGTTATAGAATGCGGCTGGTCTGGGCGTTTTTGTTCGCGCTGGCGAGCGGCGTGGTTTTCGCGGCCTCGCCGGAGGACGACTATATCGCCGCGCGCGACAAGGCTATTTCCGACATCGCGGCGCAGGAGAGCTCGAACGCGGAAGTGGAGACGCTCGATGGCGCCAACACCAAGGCGCTGGCCGATCTGGAAAAGCGTCTTTCCGCCATTCTGGGTCCGCTTTCGGTCAAGGATTTTCCGGCAACCGGCACGATCAATCTGCAGAGCCTGAGCGCCTCCGATATTGGCTTCGGCATGCTGGACGGGCTGCGCTACGCCAAGAGCGATGCCGGCCCGAGCATCGTCGCGACGACCCGCGGGCTGGTCGAGCGCTGGCTGCGGTCCAAGGCTGACGAGGACGATGAAGGCCTCCGGCTGCCCGGCGGCATCGACGAGGCGCTCAAGCTAGACGCCTTCTATACGCAGGCGATCGGCAGCGACGCCGCATTCGTGAAGACGCTCGACTTTTCGCTGAAGAAGCCCGAAGGCGCCGATATCGCCGTCGCGCGGCTCGGCGGCTGGACGCAGGATGTCGGACCGATCTACGACCAGCAGGTCGTCGTCGCGGTGGTAAAGGGCGACCGCGTCCTGATCGCCGAGGCGCCCGCGTCACCGGCCGTGCCGAAGATCGCGGCCTGCGAGGCGCTTTGGACCGCGGCGGACGCGGCTGCCCAGAAATTTCAGCAGACCTATCAGAACTCGGACCTGAAGGACCAGCAGGCCTATGATTCCGCCAACGCCGCCTGGGAAAAAGGCGACGGCGATTATCGCGCCTGCATGGGCGAGCGCCTGCCGGGCGATCCGGCCTTCCCGGCACTGCTTGCCGAGGCCCAGCAGCTTGCTGACCGGATGACCGGGAAGTAGGCCCAGAGCGGTGAAGCGCCGAGCTGGCTAGACATCCTTCCCTCAGCTCGCGGCGGCCCTCATGTTGCGCCGGCGCCTGGCGGTGGGCCGCGCCGGCTCCACGATATGCCCGTTGGTGACATGCCCATTCGTCACGGGCACAACATCCTGCCGAGCCCGGGCGTCCGTCACCCTGTGCAGCCGCTCGTAAGGCAGCAGCTCCTTGATGCGGGCATTCAGCGTCTCGACCTCGGCGCGCAGGTCCTCGCATTCCTGTTTCTGGATATCGAGCTGGATCTGCTCCGACGCCTGCTGCAGCGATAGCTGCGAGAGATTGGTGCTGATCACCGACAAATTCTTCTTGTCCAATTCGTTCTCGTTCCTGAGAACGGCAAGCTTCTCTTCCGCGATCTGCCGCTCGGTCACGGCGTCATTCAACTGCGCCCTCAGTCCTGTGGCCTCGGCGACCGCCTCGGTCTTGTCGATGGAGGCCTGCTCCAGCCGCGATTGCAGCTCCTGGATTTCGGAGCGCAAGCCGCGCAGCTCCGCCCGGCTCCGCGCAAGCTCCGCCGCGCCATCGCTTTCGGCAATGCGGGCGGCTTCGGTTACCTCGGCAAGCTTGGCCTGCGTCGTCTCCAACGATTTCTGCAGCCGGGCCTCCTCCTTCTCGTGGCTACCGAGCTGGGCCATAAGTTCGGCAATGCGCGTGGCTTCGTTGGCGTGGGTCGCCGCGAACTCGTCGAATTTGTGCCGGGCCTCGGCCTCGCGCTTTTGCGCCTGCTCCAGCTCGATCGAAAGCCCGACCTGCTTTTCGCGCAGCAGCTTGTTCTCGACAGCGCGCCTGTCGGCTTCGACGGTCTTGGCCGTCAGCGTCTTGACGATCTCACCGAACTCCGCCTCGCGCCTGGCGCTCTCATTGCCCATCTCGACCATTTCGAGCCGTACCGCTGCAAGCGCCTCGCGCAGCGACTCCCTGTCCTGGACGAGACTTGCCTCGCGCTGCTGCCAGGCCTCGGCCGCGCCGTCGCGTTCGCGCTGCTTGCGCGTAGCGTCAAGCAATTGTTCCGACAAGGCCTTGTGTTCGGCGCCCAGAGCGGCGTTCTCCAGCTCCAGCTCATTGGCGCGCAGCGCATCGCGATGCAGGGCGTTCAGGATATCGCGCGTCATGTGGTGCGCTGTGGCGATCTCGGCCAGCCTTGACCCGATCTCCTCCAGATGACCCTGTCCGTCGCGGAAGAGTCCGGAAACGGCTTCCAAGGCGGCCAACCGTGTCTGGGTGTGCGGCGTCAGCCGGGAGGCGGAAGCCTCGGACTGAGTCTCGCCCGGCGGTTCCTCCTCGCTTGCCGCCAGGTCGGCGGCAGAATCGTATCCCGGGGACGTCTCTTCGTCAGCCGAAAGACATTCTTCGAAAGCCTCTGCCAGATCCGACTGGAGCTCTTGAAATTCCTTGTCTACGTCCTCGGCCCGTTTGATCAGGGATTTGAAATTCATAACGGCACACCTCTTACGCTCACACCCGCCGTATTACTTAACGAATTGCTAATCTAGCCCTTAACGTTCCGTACGGGAAGCCTGACCAAAAGAAGGAAGGAATTAAGGTTATCGCGGATTTCCAGAGGCTTGCGCGGTGTTCCGTCAGCGGCATCTGCGCTCAGCGCGGTAAACGGTTAGAATGGCCTGCGTCGGCCGCACGTCATCGAGCCGCAAGCGAGCCTCTTGCGCCCGCTGCGAGCGGATCACTCGTTTGGAAAGGGAGCCGTTCCACGCTCCAGCCAGCACCCACGCCAGCGTTGGCCGTTCCATCTAGCCACGAGAGTTCCGTCATGCCGCAGGGGCCGGACCGGTCGGTCCAACCCCTGCACTGAGACATCAGCTCTTGATTTCGATACGCTTGGCCTGCGACTGCGCCTTCGCGGTCTTGGGCAGCATTACCGTCAGCACGCCGTTCTTGAAGCGGGCATCGATCTTGTCTTCTTCGATCTCGTAGCCCAGCGGGATGCGACGCTCGAAGCGGCCATAGACGCGCTCGGAGAACTGCCGCTCCTTGTCCTCCGTCTCGGAGCGCTTTTCACCCTTCAGCGTCAGCACGCCATCATCAAGCAGCACCTCGATGTCCTTCTCGTCCAGGCCCGGGACTTCGGCCGCCACCTTGATCTCCTTCTCGTTGTCGGAGATCTCAACGCTCGGCCAGCCGGCACCAAAGGCTGATACGCCGCCTAGGGATGGCAAGCCGGAACCGAAACCCCGGAAGACGTCGTCGAACAGCCGATTCACCTCGCGATGCAGCGACAGGAAAGGATCGCGTTCGCCGTCGCGGAAGACACTTGGAACCTGGTTGCCATTGTTTCGGCCCCAGGGAATCAGATCACGAACACTCATTTTTTCCTCCTTTCTGTTCATCCGGAAGACAAGGAAGCGCCGGGAACATCACCCGGCGCTTGGCGCAAAGCGCGGCGAGAAGGCTCAGGCCGCCTTGTTGTCGGCCTCGATTTTCTTTGTCGCGGCCTTTGGCGATGATTTGTCCGCCGTGATCTCGATCCGGCGCGGCTTCATTTCTTCCGGGATCTCGCGTTTGAGGTCGATTGTCAGCAGGCCGTTGACGAGGCTCGCATCGACGACCTTGACGTGATCGGCAAGCTCGAAGCGACGCTGGAATGCGCGGCCGGCAATGCCGCGATGCAGGTACTCGCCGTTATCCTCGCCTGCCTTTTGGCCAGAAACCATCAGCATGTTCTGCTCCTGGGTAATGGCCAGTTCGTCCTGGCTGAAGCCTGCCAGGGCCATGGTGATGCGGTAGTCGTCCTCGCCGCTCTTGGCGATATCGTAGGGCGGCCAGTTGTCAGCGGTTTCGATGCGGCTTGCGGTCTCGAGCGCGTTCAGCATTCGATCGAAGCCGATGCTCGACCGGAACAGGGGAGAAAAGTCGAAACTGGTTCTCATAGCTACATCCTCCATTGAGCAACATAGATACGAGGAGCGCCAAGGCAGCGGCGCTCCTTGACCTTGCCGGCCACTTCAGGCGCCGGCAGGTTCGATTTGGGAATTGATTCCTTTGCCGTCAAGGGGTCCGGGACGTGCCCGTCAAAGCTGCATAATTACCTTTGTTTTCACGGCGCTAGCACTCGGCTGTTGCGAGTGCCAAAAAATTTCTTGCGGCCTCTTGAAACCGGCGCGTGCAAAACCAAATCCACATGCGCGAGGCCGAAAAGGATCGCGAGCCCCGCTCCGGTCCTTCCGGTCCGGAGTGGAGGAACCTCTCAAAATCTGTTTGTCCCGAAGGAGAACGATATGAAGTTCCATCCATTGCATGACCGCGTTCTGGTCCGCCGCGTTGAGGCCGAGGAGAAGACGGCCGGCGGCATCATCATCCCGGACACGGCGAAGGAGAAGCCGCAGGAAGGCGAGATCATCGCCGTCGGTTCCGGCGCGCGCGACGAGAGCGGCAAGCTCATTCCCCTCGACGTCAAAGTCGGCGACCGCATCCTGTTCGGCAAGTGGTCCGGCACCGAGATCAAGCTCAACGGTGAAGACCTGCTCATCATGAAGGAAAGCGACGTGATGGGTGTGGTCGAGCAGACATCGGCGTTGGGAAAAGCGGCTTGAACCGGCCCACCCGATCCGGTGAATGAAAGCTGCCTGCTGAAGGAGTGTTCCAATGGCTGCCAAGGAAGTGAAATTCCATTCCGACGCCCGCGACCGCATGTTGCGCGGCGTCAATATTCTCGCCGACGCGGTGAAAGTCACCCTCGGCCCTAAGGGCCGCAATGTCGTCATCGACAAGTCGTTCGGCGCTCCGCGCATCACCAAGGACGGCGTCACTGTCGCCAAGGAGATCGAGCTCGAGGACAAGTTCGAGAACATGGGCGCGCAGATGGTGCGCGAGGTCGCCTCGAAAACCAGCGATATCGCCGGCGACGGCACGACCACCGCGACCGTTCTCGCCCAGGCCATCGTCAGGGAAGGTGCCAAGGCCGTTGCCGCCGGCATGAACCCCATGGATCTGAAGCGCGGCATCGACAAAGCCGTCGAGGCTATTGTTCAGGAGTTGAAGACCAACGCCCGCAAGGTGACCAGAAATGACGAGATCGCCCAGGTCGGCACGATTTCGGCCAATGGTGATGCCGAGATCGGCCGTTTCCTTGCTGAGGCGATGCAGAAGGTCGGCAACGAGGGCGTCATCACCGTCGAGGAAGCCAAGACCGCCGACACCGAGCTGGAAGTGGTCGAAGGCATGCAGTTCGATCGCGGTTATCTCTCGCCTTACTTCATCACCAATCAGGATAAGATGCGCGTCGAGCTCGAAGAGCCCTATGTGCTGATCCACGAGAAGAAGCTTTCCAACCTGCAGGCGCTGCTGCCGGTTCTGGAGGCGGTGGTTCAGTCGGCGAAGCCCCTGCTCATCATCGCGGAGGATGTCGAGGGCGAGGCGCTCGCGACGCTGGTGGTCAACAAGCTGCGCGGCGGCCTGAAGGTTGCGGCCGTCAAGGCTCCGGGCTTCGGCGACCGCCGCAAGGCCATGCTGGAGGACATCGCCATCCTCACCGGCGGCACCGCTATCAGCGAGGATCTCGGCATCAAGCTTGAGAACGTCACGCTGGAGATGCTCGGCCGCACCAAGAAAGTGGTGGTCGAGAAGGAGAACACCACGATCGTCGATGGCGCCGGCAAGAAGGAGGAGATCCAGGGCCGCGTCGCGCAGATCAAGTCGCAAATCGAGGAGACCACCTCGGACTACGATCGCGAGAAGCTGCAGGAGCGTCTGGCCAAGCTCGCCGGCGGCGTGGCTGTGATCCGCGTCGGCGGTTCGACGGAGGTCGAGGTCAGGGAGCGCAAGGACCGCGTCGACGATGCCATGCATGCGACGCGCGCGGCGGTCGAGGAAGGCATTCTTCCGGGCGGCGGCGTGGCGCTGCTCAGGGCCGCCAATGCGCTCGACGCGGTGGCTGCCGACAACCCCGACCAGAGATACGGCGTCGACATCGTGCGGCGCGCCATCGAGGCGCCGGCGCGTCAGATCGCCGAGAACAGCGGGGCGGAAGGCTCGATCATCGTCGGCAAGCTGCGCGAGAAGACCGATTTCGCCTATGGCTGGAACGCCCAGACCGGCGAGTATGGCGATCTTTTCAGCCAGGGCGTCATCGATCCGGCCAAGGTCGTGCGCACCGCGCTGCAGGATGCAGCCTCGATCGCCGGCCTGCTCGTCACCACCGAGGCGATGGTCGCCGAGAAGCCGAAGAAGGAAGCGGCACCCGCCATGCCCGCCGGCGCCGGCATGGACTTCTAGGACGCTGGGGAGGCGCGGCGCCGACACAGCCAATCTCCCCCGACAGGGTCCAATCGGGGGAGATTGGTCGTTAGGGCAAAAGGGAGCGCGAGGGAAACGGCACCCTTCTGAATTGACAAGAACCGGAAAAGCGAGAAAGCACTCCGCGACAGATCGGCTGGCGGGACGCGCCCCCTTTGTCCTGTCGGACATCTCCCCTCATCGGCGGAGATCGGCAGGTTCGACACGCCGCGGCGCGACGGGCCAGAGTTACTATGTGGGAAGATTCTGAATGACGACGGATACCAAGACGACGGAAACCAGGACATTCGAGGCGGATGTCTCGCGGCTGCTGCACATGATGGTGCATTCGGTCTATTCGGACCGGGACGTCTTCCTGCGCGAGCTGATCTCCAACGGCGCGGACGCGTGCGAGAAGCTGCGATTCGAAGCGATCACCCGCCCCGAACTGCTGGGCGAGGACGCAAAGCCGCGCATCACCATTTCGGCCGACCCCGACAACAAGCAGCTTGCCGTCGAGGACAACGGCATCGGCATGGGCCGCGAGGAGATGGCCGAGGCTCTGGGCACCATCGCACGCTCCGGCACCCGTGCCTTCATCGAGCGCGTCGAGGCCGGCAAGGCGACTGAGGACTCGCAACTCATCGGCCAGTTCGGCGTCGGCTTCTACTCCGCTTTCATGGTGGCCGATCATGTCGATGTCATCAGCCGGCAGGCCGGCAGCGAGGAAGCCTGGCGCTGGTCTTCCGACGGCAAGGGCACCTACGAGATCGCTCCCGTGCCGCTTGCGGCAGCTCCCAGGCGCGGCACGCGCGTCGTGCTGCATCTGATGGACGATGCGAGTTCCTACACCACGCCTTACCGGCTCGAAGGGCTGGCGAAGTCGCAGTCCGGCCACGTGCCGGTGCCGATCACGCTTGTTGAGAAGCCGGGCGCCGAGCCGCGCGATATCGCCGACGGCACGGCGCTATGGGTGAGGCCGAAGAGTGACATAAAGCCCGAGGAATATACCGACTTCTACCGCAGCATCGCCGGCCAGTATGACGAGCCGGCCGCCACCATCCACTTCCGCGCCGAGGGTCGGCACGAATACAGCGCGCTTGCCTTCGTGCCGGGCTCGCGTCCGTTCGATCTCTTCGACCAGGACCGCAAGGGTCGTATGAAGCTCTACGTGCGGCGCGTCTTCATCACCGACGATGCCGACGTGTTGCCGCGCTATCTGCGCTTCGTGCGCGGCCTGGTCGATTCCGCCGATCTGCCGCTCAACGTCTCGCGCGAGATGATCCAGGAAAACCCGCTGCCCGCCGCGATCCGCAAGGGTGTCACCAACCGCGTCCTCGGCGATCTTGGCAAACTCGCCGATAACGATGCCGAGGCCTACGCCAAGATCTGGGAGAATTTCGGCGTCGTGCTCAAGGAAGGCATCTACGAGGACTACGAGCGGCGCGAGCAGCTGCTGAAGCTCGCCCGCTTCCGCTCGACCGCTTCCGGCGAGACGCTGCGCAGCCTGGCCGATTATGTCGCCGCGATGAAGGAAGGGCAGAAGGCGATCTTCTTCATGGCCGGGGAAGACCGCGCCCGACTCGAGGTCTCGCCGCAGCTCGAAGGGTTCCGGGCGCGCGGCATCGAAGTGCTGCTTTTGACCGATCCGGTCGACAGTTTCTGGACGACGATGGCGCCGGAATTCGACGGCAAGCCGTTCAAATCGGTGACGCAGGGCGCGGCCGAACTGTCGGAGATCCCGCTGCTCGACACCGCGTCCAAGCCGGATGCCGAAATCTCGTCCGAAATCGCGACCTTCCTGGCCTTCGTGAAGACGGCGCTGGGAGACGAGCTCTCGGACGTGAAGGCCTCCGACCGCCTGACCGAAAGCGCGGTCTGCCTGGTCGCACCGGAGCACGGTCCCGACCGCCAGTTCGAGCGGCTGCTCAACGCCGCCGGCCGCCTCGACAAGGCGGCCAAGCCGATCCTCGAGATCAACCCGCGGCACGAGCGCGTCACGGCGCTGGCGAAGCTCGGCGACGGCGAGCGCGCTTTCAAGGAAGACGCCGCGCATCTGCTTTACGACGAGGCGCGCGTGCTGGACGGCGACAGGCCGGCCGATGCCAGGGCGTTTTCGGCGCGGCTTGCTCGCCTGATCGAGCGCGGTTTGGCGAGGGAGTAGTGGGGGCGTTGGGCGCCTCACGGAGCCCGGATCCTGCCGTGACTTCTCACGAGGAGGCGGCGCAAGGGTGAGATCGGTCGCGATCCTTCGCGCCCCCCTCTGTCCTGCCGACGGGTCAAGGCTTCTCCACGCTACTACGCTCGGAGGTCAGAGCGCCGCCCTACCCCCTCAGCCCCGGTGCCTCTTGCCCCGTCCTGGCGACATATTCCGTATAGCCGCCGCCATAGGTGTGGATGCCATCCGGCGTGAGCTCCAGCACGCGGTTCGATAGGGCGGACAGGAAATGGCGGTCGTGCGAGACGAACAGCATCGTGCCTTCATATTGCGCCAGCGCCTCGATCAGCATCTGCTTGGTCGCCATGTCGAGGTGGTTGGTCGGCTCGTCGAGCACCAGAAGGTTCGGCGGATCGAACAGCATCAGCGCCATGACCAGCCTTGCCTTCTCGCCGCCCGAGAGCACGCGGCACTTCTTCTCGATCTCGTCGCCGGAAAAGCCGAAGCAGCCGGCTAAAGCCCTGAGCGGCGCCTGGCCGGCCTGCGGGAAATTGTCTTCCAGCGTCTGAAACACGGTGCGCTCGCCGTCGAGCAGTTCCATGGCGTGCTGGGCGAAATAGCCCATCTTGACGCTCGGACCGCGCGCCACCGAGCCCTCATCCGGCTCGGAGGCGCCGGCCACGAGCTTCAAAAGCGTCGACTTGCCGGCGCCGTTGACGCCCATCACGCACCAGCGCTCGCGGCGGCGGATCTGGAAGTCGAGGCCGGCATAGATCGAGCGGCTGCCATAGGATTTGTGGATGCCCTTCAGCGTCGCCACGTCCTCGCCGCAGCGCGGCGCAGGCTGGAACTCGAAGGCCACCGTCTGGCGACGCTTGGGCGGCTCGATGCGGTCGATCTTGTCGAGCTTCTTCACCCGGCTCTGCACCTGGGCGGCGTGCGAGGCGCGCGCCTTGAAGCGCTCGATGAAGGCGATCTCCTTGGCAAGCATCGCCTGCTGGCGGTCGAACTGCGCCTGCAGCTGCTTGTCGGCCAGCGCCCGCTGCTCCTGGTAGAATTCGTAGTTGCCGGAATAGGAGGTGAGCCCGCCGGCGTCGATCTCGATCACCTTCGAAACGATGCGGTTCATGAACTCGCGGTCATGCGAGGTCATCAGCAGCGCGCCGTCATAGTCCTTGAGGAATTTCTCCAGCCAGATCAGGCTCTCAAGATCGAGATGGTTGCTCGGCTCGTCGAGCAGCATGACGTCGGGCCGCATCAGCAGGATACGGGCGAGCGCGACGCGCATCTTCCAGCCGCCGGAGAGTTTTGCAACGTCGCCGTCCATCATCTCCTGGGAGAAGCCGAGGCCGTCGAGCACCTCGCGGGCGCGGCCGTCGAGCGCATAGCCGTCGAGTTCCTCGAAGCGGTGCTGCAACTCGCCATAGCGCTCGATGATCGCGTCCATCTCGTCGGCGCGGTCGGGATCGCCCATGGCGTTCTCGAGCTCGCGCATCTCGGCTGCGACGGCGCTCACCGGGCCGGCGCCTTCCATCACCTCGGCGACGGCGCTCATCCCCTCCATGTCACCGACATCCTGACTGAAATAGCCGATGGTAACGCCGCGATCGACCGAGACTTGGCCTTCGTCCGGCTGCTCCTGGCCGATGATCATGCGGAAGAGCGTAGTCTTGCCGGCGCCGTTCGGGCCGACGAGGCCGACCTTCTCGCCCTTCTGCAGGGCGGCCGAGGCTTCGATGAAGACGATCTGACGGCCGTTCTGCTTGCCGATATTTTCGAGACGGATCATGGGGCGGCCCGGGAAACTGCGCTGAGATGGCGGGATTTGCCCGGGGCATACGCGAATGAGGCTGCGGAGGGAAGAGGCAGAAGCGCCGCATCCCGCGCGCTCGGCTATTCCTTCGAGGCAGAACCCAGCCGCGGTGAAATTGATTGGCGTCGCCGACCGATCGAGCGCTTAGTGCTGGAGCCAACCACTTGATGGGCTCTGGCAAGGGAGGTCAACCATGGCCATGTACCTGACGCGCTTCAGCTACACGCCCGAGACCTGGGCTCGAATGATCGAAAACCCCGAGGATCGCCGCAAGGCAGCCAGCTCGTACATAGAATCGGTCGGCGGAAAGCTGCACGGGTTCTGGTACGCGTTCGGCGAACACGACGGGTGGAACCTGTGGGAGGCTCCGGACAATGTTTCGATGGCGTCCGTCGTGCTCGCCATCGGTGCCGGAGGGGCACTTTGTGCACGGCGAAGACCACCGCGTCGCCGCGCTTGAGCGGCACCACCTCGGCGCGGCTCTGCATGCGCGGGCGCTGCTCGGTCAGCACGAATTCGCCGCCGGTGAAATCCTTGCCGGGTTCGGAGAGCAGGATCGCCACCTGCAGCGGAAAGGCGAGCGCGCCATAGAGATCCTGATGCAGACAGTTGAAGTCGCCGGGGCCGTATTGCAGCAGAAGCGGCGTCGGCTTGGTTTGGCCCTCGTCGTGGCAACGCTTGAGGAAGGCGGCGTGGTCGGAAGGGTAACGGAGCGCGGCGCCCATCTTCTCGTTCCAGTCATTGGCGACGTCGGCGAGCCGTGGATAAAGCGCAGTGCGCAGGCCCTCGATCAGATCAGGCAGCGGATAACGGAAATAGCGGTACTCGCCCCTGCCGAAGCCATGGCGCGCCATCACCACATGGCTGCGGAAATGTTCTTCGTGCGGATAGAGCGCGGCGATTTCGGCGCATTCCTCCGGCGAAAGCAGGCCGGGCACGACAGCGCAGCCCTGGGCGTTGAGCTCGGAGACGAGCGCGTGCCAGTCCTGCGCGGCGACACGGGATTCGGCGGAGCGTCCGGCGCGTTTGGTGTTGAGGGAATGGACAGTCATGAGCGCCTCCTTCGATGCCATCAAAGTGGGGCGGAGGCGAAGCGGCGGCCACCCGATTCCTGCGGAAATGGCGCGGCCTTTACGGCGAACCAGCCGCAACGAAGCCCGCGCGGCCCTGCGCGCGGCGGAATGCCTGCTGCAGGCGCGGGTTGAGGCGCACCGCGTCGCGGCCGGCCCGGATGGTCCGCTCGACCTGCTCCGGCGTCAGCCTCAGCCGGGTCGGGATGACGTTCAGCGCGGCTGCCTCGTCTGGCGGCAGGTCGGCGAAGGAGACCAGTTCAACCACCATCTGGACGTCGCGGCACTTCCAGCCGGACAGGCTGCCGCGGTAGCGCGCTACCACCGCCGCCGGCAGGCTGCAGCGATATTTGACCAGCTTTTCGCGCCACAGCCGGAATTCGAGCTTGAGGGAATCGAATTCGTCGCGCACCGAGGACGCGATCGAGGTGCCGGCGGTGGCGTCGATCATCAGGCCCGGTCCCTGCTTGACCGTGACCCAGTCGGGTTCTTTCCTGCGGCCCGCATCGGCAACGATCATGATCAGCGTTCGCATCCTCACCGCCGCCTGCGGCGACAACGGGCTGTGCGGACTGCCGGCGATGTCGAGCGATTCCGCGAAGCCGACCACCGCGATGTTGTCGGTCAATCCGCCGTCAAGCAGCTTGATGTAGTTGACGCGGTCGTTGTTCTGGTAGGAATCCATGGCGCGAGCCGCGGCCTTGACCCGTTCCGGTGCCTCCGGATCGTTGAGACCGCGTTCGATCCAGTCGGGCTGCTTGTAGTTGCATCTGGTTGTCGGCGTGGTCGTCGAGACGACAACCGGCGCGAACACCGCGGGGAACGCCGCCGAGGCCGCCACCGCATCGGCGATACGAAGCTTGTCGAGATCGCTGCAGATGGCCGCGAAGCGGTCGTAGGTGAAGCCGAAGGCCGTGCCGTTGTAGATGTCGGATGCGTGGATCCAGACCAGCGGGGCGCCGGGACGTCTGAAGGCGCTGTAAGTGGCACCGTCGAACAGGTTCCTGTCCAGCCACGCGGCAAAGGTGCTGCGGTCGTTGACGCCGCCTTTCCACAGCCGCGCCAGATTGGCCGGAGCGAGCTTGGCGGTGCGCAGCGAGCTCTCGGCATCGCGCAGCAAGAAGCGCTCGCGAAGCTCGCGATAACCACGCCCTTTGTAGCCGAGATAGGCCGCCGTCACCGCACCGCCAGAAACGCCGCCGACGACGCGCACGTCGTCGATCAGCGTATGCGCTCGCCCGCCGCTGCCGACCACGACATCGTCGAGCGCCCGAAGCACGCCATAGCTGAAGGCGGTGGCGCGCGTGCCGCCGCCAGAGAAGGACAGCGCGACCACGGTCGACCCGTCGGCGGGAGCATCGGGAAGGTAGTCCGGCGAGCCAGGCCCGACTTGCGTCACATGGGTGTTGATGGGCTCGACGTCATTGGCGACGCATCCGGCCAGCAGCGCCGCTGCCAACACAAGCAAGCCCACACGCCAACGCATCGAGGTCCCCCCGATCGCTCGTTCCCGGGCTCAGTCTATGCGCAGCAGGCAGAGCAAGGCAACGGCCAGCCCCGGGGGTCTTCGCCTCAAGCGTTCCGGCGATACCCCTCCAGCCCGGGATCGAGATCCACCTTCACTCCATTGGTGAAGACGCAGGTCGCCACCATGATGCCGGCGAAGGCGACGAGGTTGACGAGCAGCGTTTCGTCGTAGCGCGCCTTCAGCGCGACCCAGGTCTCGTCGGCAACGGCATTGGCGTCCGCGGCGAGCGCCCTGCCGAAGGACATCAGCCGCGCTTCGTCGGGGCTGGGTTCAATCAGATCCGGATCGAGGCCGGAATCGATCAGCGCGCGACGGAAGAAGGTGACCGGGACCTCGGCGCGCATCGTCTCGGCGATCGCCTTCGAAAACAGCCAGATCGCCCGGTCTTCGAGCGTCGGACGCAGGAGATCGCGCAGCGTGAACCATTCGGCATAGATGCGGTGCGCGGCCGGCGAGTGAAGCAGGATGCGCTTCATGTTGGTCATGCGGCCGCGCAGCGCAAGCTCCCGATCATGCTCGGCGCGGATTTCGTCGGAGGCGGTCGCATAGTCGATCGCAGAGAGATGCGCCACGCCCCTCACCCCAGCATCGCGTGCAGCGCCGGCGCGCCGCGCAGCGTGTTGGAGACGGTGCAGATCGTCTCGGCGTCCTCGACGATGCGCTGCTTGGTCGCCGCGTCGAGGTCGCCGGCAATCTCCAACCGGATATTGAACCTTTCCACCCGCGACGGCTCGTCCTTCGCCTTCTCGCCGCCGACATCCGCCCTCACCTCGCCAAGCCGGTCGGCGACGCCGAGGCGGGTGGCGGCGATGCGGGCGCTCAGCACCATGCAGGCGGCCAAGGAGGCATAGAGCAGGTCGAGCGGGTTGAAGCCCGGCGCGCTGACCGCAGTCACCACGTCGACCGTGCCGCCGGTTGGCGTCGTTACCGCCGGCAAGCCGCCCGGCGGCAGCACGGCGCAGGCGCCGGTAGCACGGGTTCTGATCTTCAGCTCGCTCATCGAAAGTCCTTCGTCCGGTTTGGAGGCCATTGATAGCGGACGGGAATTTATCTCGGCAACCATCCAGGGTGCAGCTGCGGTTCTCTTCGTGCGAGGAAATGTGCGTGGAGGGCGGATTTGCCGCGTACCGGCTTGGCAATTTGCCTCCGCCAGTCAACAATCCGCGGCACCGCGCTGCCGGGCCAATGGCAAACGGGATTGAGGGTCATGACACCACGGAGATTTGCCACGCTCGCCGCTCTCGCCGTCGCCGTTCTTTGGCCCGCCGCCGGCCAGCCGGCGGGCAGCGTCCATCCTGGCCCGATGTCGCGCACGCAAGCCTTCGCACGCGCCGAAGCACTGACGGCGCTAGGGCGAGAAATGTTCTTCGACCCATCGCTGTCGGCTTCGGGCAGACAGGCCTGCTCGTCCTGCCACGATCCCAACCACGCCTTCGGCCCGGCCTCCGCCGCGCCGGTCGAGATGGGCGGGCCGAACCTCGACCGGCCCGGCCTGCGCGCCGTGCCGTCGCTGCGCTACCTGCAGGCGGCGCCGGCCTTCACCGAGCACTTCTACGACTCCGAGGACGAGGGCGACGAAAGCGTCGACAATGGCCCGACCGGCGGATTGACTTGGGACGGGCGCGCCGACCACGGCAAGGACCAGGCGAGGATCCCGCTGCTGTCGCCGTTCGAGATGGGCAACAAGGATGAAGCCGCCGTGGTCGCCGCCTTGCGCAAAGCGCCCTATGCCGACGCGTTCAAGGCGGCGTTCGGCGCGGATATTTTCGACCATCAGCAGGATGCCTTCGACGCGGCGGTCGAGGCGCTCGGCACCTTCGAGCAGAGCAGCGCCGATTTCTACCCCTATTCCAGCCGCTACGACGCCTTCCTTGCCGGCAAGGCGCAGTTGACCGCGCAGGAGTTGCGCGGCCGTGCGCTGTTCGAGGACGCAAACAAAGGCAATTGCGCGAGCTGCCATCTGAGCGAGCCGGCAAATGACGGCGAGCCGCCGCAATTCACCGATTACGGCCTGATCGCCATCGCCGTGCCGCGCAACCAGGCGATCCCGACCAACGCCGATCCCAATTATCTCGACCTCGGGCTGTGCGGGCCGCTGCGGGCCGACTTCAAGAGCCGGAGCGAGTATTGCGGCCTGTTCAAGACGCCGACCCTGCGCAATGTCGCGCTGCGCAAAAGCTTCTTCCACAACGGCTATGTCCACTCGCTGCGCGAGGCCGTCGCCTTCTACGCCACTCGCGACACAGATCCCGGCCGCTGGTATCCGAAGAACGCGGACGGCACGGTCAAGAAATTCGACGATCTGCCAAAGGCCTACTGGGGAAACCTCAACACCGACCCGCCCTTCAACGGCAGGCAACCAGGCGAGAAGCCGGCGCTGACCGACGCCGAGATCGACGACATCGTCGCCTTCCTCGGCACGCTGACGGACGCGGACCAGGCCGGGCAGTGAGGCTCGGTCAGACGCGGCTGACAAGCGATCGAACGACGCAACCAGCGATTGCTCGCTGAGGCGTCTTTGCTAGAATGCGGCGGGCACCGCTCGTAGCGGCGCACGGGGGCATTTGGAATGGCGGGGTTGGCGACTCATTTTTGGGGATGGCCGCGGCCTGTGCGGCCGATGCTGGCGTTGATGTTGTTGTCCCTCGTCGTTGCCGAGCCGTCTTCGGCCGCGATCTATGAGTACGACGATCATCCGGCCTGCGACGGCAAGACTGTCAAACCTGCTCGGCGCATCGTCGCCTGCACACAGGTCATCGAGGATCGATCGGAGACGAAAGGCAATCACGTGGCCGCTTTTGTCATACGCGGTACTGCCTTCGCGGCGCAAGGCGACCTCGATCGCGCCATCGCCGACTACAGCGAGGCGATCAAGATGGATCCGAAACTCGCCAACGCGTACTACAACCGTGGCAACGCCTGGCGCGGAAAAGGGGAGCCCGATCGAGCCATCACCGATTACGACGAGGCGATCAATCTCGACCCGAACGGCGCCGACCCTTACTACAACCGCGGCGTGACGTGGGCCGACAAAGGTGAGAACGATCGGGCCATTGCAGACTTCGGCATGGTGCTCAGGCTGACGCCGGCCGATGCCGGTGCCTATTGCAACCGTGGCAACGCGTGGTTCAACAAGAACGAACTCGGTCGTGCCATCGACGATTTCGATCAGGCCATCAAGCTCAAGCCAACGGACGTGGATTGCCTGAACAGTCGGGCCGATGCTCTGGCCGGCATGGGCGACGAAGCGCGCGCGCTTGCCGATTACGAGGCGGTGATTCGCCTCGATCCGAACAATGCGCACGCACTCTATCGACGCGGCAACGCCCGCTCGAATATGCGCGACTATGACGGCGCAATCGCCGACTACAACGGGGTCATCGCTGCCGACCCGAAAGATCCGAGCGCCTATTACAACAGGGGCCTCGCCTTGTGGAACACGGGCGATCTCGACCGGGCGCTGAGCGACCTCGATAGCTCGATCAGCCTCGACCCGAAATTCGCCGTCGCCTATCGCACCCGGGGATCAGTTCGAATCGACAAGGGCGATTTCGACCGAGCCATAGCCGACTATGACCAGGCGATCGCCCTTGATTCAAAGCAGGCAGGCACCTTTTTCGCCCGAGGCTCGGCTTGGTCGATGAAACGCGACTACGACCGCGCCATTGCCGATTTCGACCAGGCGATCGCTCTCGATCCAAAGTTGGAGGGCGCCTATGCCGGCCGTGGCTTGGCCTGGCTTCGCAAGGGCGACAATGACCGCGCCGCCGCCGACTATGACGAGGCCATCGCGCTCGACCCGACAGATGCCAGTGCTTTCAATTGGCGAGGCTTCGTATGGGCCAGCAAGGGCGACTACGACCGCGGTATCGCCGATTTCGACCGGGCCATCGAGATCTACGGCAAGAATGCGGGATTCTTCTACAATCGCGCCAAAAGCTGGACGGCAAAAGGGAACTACGAAAAGGCCATCGCCGACTACGATCAGGCAATCGGCCTCGATCCCAACTTCGCCAACGCCTACCGGGGCCGCGGCCTGGTGCATTTCTATGCGGGCGCGCTCTCAGATGCGCAGTACGATTTTCGTCGATTGGCCGCCCTGAAACCCGACGATCCCTATTCCGCGATCTGGCGCGACTTGGCCGAGCGCCACGCCGGCGGGCAAAGCGAATTGCGTGCTGCGACAGGCAAGCTCGATATGACGAAATGGCCGGCACCAGTCGCGCGCATGCTGCTCGGCGACCTAGCGCCGGCCGAGGTGCTGGCGGCAGCGGACGACCCGAATCCGCAAACCAGGCAGGGGCAGGTGTGTGAGGCCAATTTCTATACCGCGGAACTCAGTCGGTTGCAGGGGCACAGCGACGAGGCGGTGCGGCTCTACCGGCTCGCCGTAAGCGATTGTCCCAAGAGCTTCGTCGAGTATCGCGGCGCGACGATGGCCTTGAAGGCGCTCTACGCTTTGCCGTAGCGACCTCGAGGATATCGACGCGATAAAGCGCCCTATTGCTGAACCGATCGGAAAGCGCACCCTGTGTGAGCCAGTCACAGACCGACAGAAAGCATCTGCTATGTTGGCATCTCATCAGAGCGGGCTCAAATGAGGTTCGTAGCGGTGCAGGAGCCGCCTCATCATAGCTGGGCGGTGTTCGACATGGCCAATGACAAGCCCGCCGAACATGCCGGGCGCGCGCTCATCGGTCTCACGTCGCACGAAGCCCGGCGGTTCGCCGCCGCGGCCAACGACGAAGAGGGGTATCGGGAAACCAACGCGCTGGGAGGCGGATAAGGCATGGCACTGACGGTTCGCAATTGGCCGGGAAACGACAAGCGAACAAGCGGTTGAGACGGCGTGCTGCCAGATCGATTCAAGCCTCACCCGGCCGGCGCGTAGCGGTTCACCACCATGCCGCAGGCATAGGCCTTCGAGCCGGTGAGCTTCAGCCTGGCGAAGCCCGCCTGATCGAAGATGCGACGGCCGGCCCCCAGCACCGCCGGGTTGATGAAGAGCTGGAACTCGTCGACCAGCCCGGCGGCGATCAGCGCCGAGGCGAAGCCGGCGCCGCCGAACACGGCAATGTCGCCGCCTTCGCCCGCCTTCAGCGCATTGATCTCGCGCGGCAGATCGCCGCTCGCGACCCTGGTACGCTCCCACCGCGACGCCTTCAGACTGTCGCTCAGCACCACCTTGTCAGCTGCGATGATACGTTGGGCAAAGGCATAAAAACGGTCTCGCGGAAATTTCCTCGCCGCATTGCCCCAGTGATTGAGGTAGCCCTCCTCGGCCATCTTGCGGCTGAGCAGAATCGTGTCGACGGTTTCGAACACGGCATTGAAGTCCTGCTTGAGCTCGTCGTCCCAGTCGCTCTCGTCGCCCCATTCCCAAAGCTGCCAATGACGGTTCTCATCGGCGCCGACGAAGCCGTCGACCGACATCTGCATTTGCAGGATGAGCTTTTTCATTGCGCGGTCCTCTCGCATCTCCAAACACGGTTTACTTTTGAAATCATTTGACGTGCGAATGGAATGCTGTCAATTGAAAAGTGATTTACAAATGGAACTAAATTCATGTCGACCAAGGAAAGGTCCGGCTGCCCGATCAGCCTGTCGCTCGAGCTCATCGGCGACCGCTGGACGCTGCTCCTCATCCGCGACCTGGCCTTCGCCGGGAAAAGGCATTTTCGCGAGTTCCTGCAGTCGGACGAAGGCATCTCGTCGCGCACGCTCGCCGAGCGGCTGCAGACCCTGGTCGACGAAGGCGTCCTCACCCGCAGCGACGACCCGACCCACAGGCTGAAAGCGATCTACCGGCTGACCGAGGCCGGCATCGACCTTTTGCCGATACTCGCCACGCTTGGCGCTTGGGGCAGCAAATATCGAAAGGCGGATGAGGATTTGGCGCGGGTTGCCAAGGAACTCGCGGCAGGCGGCCAGCCGGCGCTGGAGCGGATGAAAAAGAGGTTGAGGAAGGAGCATTTGGGATCCCGCCCGCAGGTTCCGTTTCCAGTCTATGCACCCCTGCGCTAGACTCCGCCTGAACAGGATCGACCGCCATGATCGTCCAGGCCTGCATCAACGGCGCCCGCGCCCCGGATTTTCACCCCGCCCTGCCGCTCGACCCGGATGCCATGGCACGCGACGGCGCGGCCTCGGTTGCGGCGGGTGCCGCCGAACTGCATGTGCATGCGCGCGGCGCCGACCGGCAGGAAAGCCTTGCCCCGGAAGCGATGGACCGGACGGTGACGGCGCTGCGCCGCGCCTGCCCCGGCACGCTGATCGGCATTTCGACCGGCGCCTGGATCGAGAAGGACGACAGGCGCACGATTGCCGCCATCGCCGGCTGGCATGAGCTGCCCGACTACGCCTCGGTCAATCTCAGCGAGGCGGCGGCGCCCGAAGTGATGGAAGCGTTGCGCAACCGCGGCGTCGGCATCGAGGCCGGGCTGGCGTCGATCGGCGATGCGCTCAGGCTGGCCAGCCTCGATCATGGCCGCCGGGTGCTGCGCGTCCTGATCGAGATTTCCGAGCAGACGCTGGAGGAGGCCTTTGCCGTCGCCGACGGCATCGAAACGCTGCTGCAACGCGAAGGCATTCACCGCTCGATCCTGCTGCATGGCGAGAACGCGACCGTGTGGCCCTTCGTCGAGCGGGCGGCGGCGCGGAAGTTTTCGACCCGTGTCGGGCTCGAGGACGGTAAGGAGCTGCCTGATGGGACGGTGGCGGACGGGAATGCGGCGCTGGTGAAGGCGGCGGTGAGGATCTATCGCCGGGCTTGACTTGGCTCCTCGCCCCCTGGGGAGGACCCAAGGCCAAAAGTCAGCCGAACTTCGTCAGCGGCTTGGCGGTTATCTCGACCCATTCGCAGCGCCGGCTACGGTGGTAGAAGGATTGGAAGGGCGGCGGGAACGACGGATCCGCGAACGTCCCTACCGGAATCGCAGTAAGGCCGGGCTGCGTGTCGATGCGGTAGTGCACCGTGGTCCCGCAATCAGGGCAGAAGCTGTAGGTTATCCGCCCGCCCTGCTCGCCGGTGCGCGTGAACTGCAGCGCGCGCCCGTCTATCGTCACATCGGCCTCGGCAAAGCGCACATTGTAGCTGAAGGCGCTGCCTGTGCGCCGCTTGCAGTCGAGGCAATGACACACCGAGATGCGCACCGGCTCGCCCGCGCAGGTGGCCGACAGCTGACCGCAGGAACATTCGGCGCGTCGCGTGACCATGCTGGCTCCTTTCGACCGAGTCTCGGCACCTTATGCAGTTCGGCGGCGTGGTGAAAGCACCTATCCGCCGAGCGTCGCCTACCCCTGCCAGGCCGTCAGATCCGCCAGTATCCGCGCCTTCACCGCCGGGTCGGCGTAGCTCGCATGCACCGATGTCGCGGCGAGCTGGCGGATGGTTTCACTGTCCCAGGCGAAGGTCTCGGCGCAGGCGGCGTAAGAGGCTTCGAGCGTCGTGCCGAGCAGCGCCGGATCGTCGGTGTTGATGGAGACGGGAACGCCGGCTTTGCGCAGAGCGTCGATCGGATGCTCGGCAAGCGAAGGATAGACGCCGAGTGCGATGTTGGAGATCGGGCAGACGCCGAGCGGAATTCGCCTCTGTGCGAGCAGGTCGACCAGAGCCGGCTCCTCGATCGCGCGAACGCCATGGTCGATGCGATCGGCGCCAAGCAGCTCGATGGCGTCGCGAACGCCCTCGGGACCGCTCGACTCGCCGGCGTGGACGGTGCGTCGCAATCCGGCCGTGGCGGCGCGGCGGAACGCCTCGGCAAAGCGCGGACCGGTGCGCCCGGCGGCCGCCTCGTTGCCGTCGATCGAAAGGGCCACGACGCGCGGGTGCCTGATCCTGCTCAGCAACTCCACCAGTTCGATGGCGTCCTCGGCCGACTGGGTGCGCAGCAGGCTGATGCAGAGCCCGACCGGCGGGTATCCATCCTGCTCGGCCGCCGCGAACCCGGCATCGAAGGCGTCGATCATCCCGGCGATGTTCCGGTGCCAGTGCGGCCAGTGGGTCGGATTGACGATGACATCGGCGTAGCGCACGCCGCTCTTGGCCATGCGCCGCGCAAATTTATAGGCGGTGATGGCCAGCTGCTCGCGCGTACGAAACGTGCCGCACAGCCAGTCGAGCATTTCGAGGAAGCTCTTCAGATCATGCGCCTCGAAGAGCCTGTCGCGCGGCGCGCGCAGCGGGATGCCAGCCTCCTCGCAATTCCTGATCACGTCGTCGGCCTCGAAGCAGCCCTCGACGTGGATGTGCACTTCGGCCTTCGGCAACCCGATATAGTCGGTCAATGAAGCCTCCCGAGCTTTGTGGCCGCATCAAATCACGAAAGGCGAGATCAAGGCTTCAAGAAATGATTGAAAGATTTGTGTGTGATGGCCGCCAGTCTTCCCCCGTTGCGGGCCGTTGCGGGGGAGATCGGCAGGTTCGGCCTCACTGCGTGTCCGCGTGGGCTCTCAGCTCGGCGCGCTTCTCGTCCGACACCACCGCCAGATCCAGCACCTTCTGCAGACCAGCCGCATGGCGGAAATTGGGCTCGGCCTGCACGCCGCTTTTCACCGCCTCGACGAAGCGCTGGTAGTTGGTCGGCACGGTGCCGGCGTCGAGCTCTTCCCATTTGGCGTCCTCGACATTGGCACCGATGCAGCCCTTCAACATCGAGCCATTGAGATTGTGCACCACCTCGATGGCGCCCTTGTCGCCATAGATGCGCAGCCTGAGCTCGTTGAGATGGCCGCTCGCCCAGCGGCTGGCATGCACCACGCCGAAGGCGCCGTTGGCGAAATCGAGCGTCATGGCGAAGCTGTCATTGGCGTCGAGCTGGTATTCGCCGATGCGGTTGCCCGGCGCCTTGTCGAAGGCGCGCAACCGACAGAATACGTGGTCGATATCGAGGGCGGCGCCATAGCTGGCGAAGTCGAGGATGTGGATGCCGACGTCGCCGAGCACGCCGTTTGAGCCGTGGCCGCGCGAGAGCCGCCAGAGCCACTTGGGGTCGTTTCGCCAGTCGCCCCAGAATTTCGATACCAGCCAGCTCTGCAGATAGGAGGCCTCGACGTGGCGCACCATGCCGATCTCGCCGGCCTGCACCATTTGTCGCGCCTTCTGCAAAGGCGCGACGTTGCGGTAGGTGAGGTTGACCATGTTGACGACGCCGGCGGCTTCCGCCGAATCGGCCATCTCGCTTGCCTTGCCGAAATTCTCGGCCAGCGGCTTTTCGCAAAGCACCGGCTTGCCGGCGGCGATCAGCGCCATGGTGGTCGGGTGATGGATGCGGTCGGGCGTGACATTGGCGACCGCGTCGAAACCGTCCCAGTCGAGCGCCGCCTCCAGCGAGGTGAAGCGCTTCGGGATCTTGTAGGCGTCGGCATATTCGCCGACGCGGGCCGGATCGACATCGACGGCACCGACGATGTCGACGCCTTCGATGGCGCCGAAGCGGCGGGCATGCTCCTGCGCCATCCAGCCGGTACCGAGTATCAAAAGCCGCATTTTGCTCCTCCAGAGGAATTGGTTCGATTCAATGATATGAGGCGGGCGATCTAATTGTCGTTGATACGCAATCCCAGACAGAATACGGTTTAGCGGAAACCAGCCTCGCCGGGCGCATGCAGCTTGCCGCCGCGTTCGACGATCGGCTCCAGCGCCTTCTCCACCGGCACCTTGGGTGCTTTGAGGATGGCGGAATTCCTGCCCTGCGGGTTGTGCGCCCACTTCACTGCGTTGCGCAGCACCTTGTGCACGGTCGCGTCGTGGTAGGTCGGATAGGTTTCGTGGCCTGGGCGGAAGTAGAAGACATTGCCGGCGCCGCGCCGGTAGGTAAGGCCTGAGCGGAACACCTCGCCGCCCTGGAACCAGGAGATGAAGATTGTCTCCAGCGGCTCCGGCACGGCGAACTGCTCGCCATACATCTCCTCGTTCTCGAGCTCGAAATACTCGCCGATGCCTTCGGCGATCGGGTGGCTGGGGCTCGTCACCCAGAGCCGTTCGCGCTCGCCGGCCTCGCGCCATTTGAGCGTGCAGGGCGCGCCCATCAGCCGTTTGAAGATTTTCGAGAAATGGCCGGAGTGGAGCACGATCAGTCCCATGCCTTCGAAGACGCGGCGTGCGACGCGCTCGACCACATCGTCGGCCACCGCGCCATGGTCCTTGTGACCCCACCAGACGAGCACGTCGGTCTCGGCGAGGCGGGATTCAGGCAACCCATGCTCCGGCTGCTCCAGCGTCGCGGTCGAGGCGGAGATCGCCTTGTCGGCGTTGAGCGCGTTGACGATGGTCGTGTGCATGCCTTGCGGATAGATGCCGGCGACGACCTCATTGGTCCGCTCATGGATGTTCTCGCCCCAGACGACAGCGCGAATTGTCATGGATTGCCTCGTGATGGTGAGAGGGTGGAGCCGCCCGGCGCAATAGATAGCGTCTTCGGCCGGCATTGGAAGCGGTTTTTGCCCTTCGCTCCGCTGCACATGACGAAGAGCCCGAAAGCATCGTTCGCGAACAACCACATACGCCTGTATGCTTCCGCTTTGATTCAACCACCTCCACCCAATTGGCAACCGTCCTTTCCCGTGCGCAATATCAGCTATGGGCGAAGTGCTTATAGGGGCGGCGATTTTTGCTTGTCTGGTCGGGGCGTCGCTGGTCAGCCTGATGGTGCATGAGCGCTTCCCTGCTCACCACCTTGGCGACGATACCAGCGCGGTGGTGCGGCTCGCCGCGAACCTCTTCATGGTGATGTCCTCGCTGGTCCTCGGCCTGATGATCAACTCGGCCAAGAACACGTTCGAATCCATCAACGTCAACGTCCACACCTTCGCCACCGATCTCATTCTGCTCGACAGAACGCTCCGACGCTATGGACCGGAGGCGGACGGCGCCCGGCAATCGCTCACCGCCTATGTGCAGCGCGTCGTCGATACCTCGACGGCCGACAGCGACACGACGGTCGTCCCGAGCAGGCTGTCGGAACTGCTGCTCAATCAGGTCGGCGATATCGTGGGCGGATTGACCCCTGCGAATGCCAAGCAGACCGCCGCGCAACAGGCGGCGACACAGCAGCTGCAGAAGGTGATCGCGCAGCGCTGGATTCTGGCCGAGCAGTCCGAGGGTGCCATCCCCGCGCCGCTGATCGCGCTGCTCGTTGCCTGGCTGACGCTGATCTTCGCCAGCTTCGGCTTCCGAGCACCGTGCAATGGAACCATCATCTTCACGTGCCTCGTGTCCGGGGCGCTGGTGGCCGCGGCAATCTATCTGATCATCGACATGGACAACCCCTTCTCCGGCCCGATCCAGGTCTCGCCGGCGCCCCTGCAGAGGGCGCTGGCGGAACTGACGCAGTGAAGGTCAGGCACGACCGAACATCTCGATCAAAAGCTTCGCCGCCACCGCCGCGCCGTCGGCGCGGACCGAACGGGCAACCTCGCTCGCACGGATGCGGGTTTCGGGCGCCAGCGCCGTCTCCATCGCCGCCGACAATGACCCCGCTGTCGGAACCGGGCCGTCATGAGCTGCGCCGATGCCGAGCTCGGCCACCCGCCGCGCCCAGTACGGCTGGTCGCCGATCTGCGGCACCACCAGTTGCGGCGCTCCTGCCCGCGCGGCGGCGACGGTCGTTCCGGCACCGCCGTGATGCATGACGGCGGCGACGCGGCGGAACAGCGCCTGCTGGTTGACATCGCCGACGGCGAAGCAATCGTCCCGGTCGTCGGTAAGGCCAAGCTCGGCCCAGCCACGCGCGATCACCGTGCGCCGGCCCTTGGCGCGGACCGCCTCGATGGCCGCACGGCCAGCCTCCTTGGCCACGGCAATGGAGCCGAAGCCGACATAGACCGGAGGCGGGCCGGCTTCGAGGAATGCCTCCAGCCCGTCGGGCAGCGGCCGCTCGTCGGCCAGGATCCAGGCGCCGGTCTGCCTGGCATCGGTCAGGTCCGAGGGCAGCCACGGCCCGAGCGCTGGGTCGCAGGCGAGCAGGACCGGATCGCCGTAGACATAATCGCGGACATTCTCCGCCGCAGGCAATCCGAGCGACGCGCGCCAGCTGTTGATCGCTTGGCCGAACAGCGCGTTCTTGGTCGCGATATCCGTCTCCCACAGCAGCCGGTTGTCGGTCACCCCGGCTGGAAGCGGATGTCCCGGATATTCATGCGGCCGGTTGTGCACCGACGGCAGCCAGATCGGACAGAAGGTGGCAAGGATGTAGCGCATGTGCCGCTGCCCGGCGACCAGCCGCGCGGCGGCACAGGACGGAAACAGGCCGCAGGCCACCACGGCATCGCAGCCTTCGGCGGCCGCCATGAGCGTATCGTATTGCCTGGCGAGGATCTCGGCCGCCTGGCCGGAGATCAGCGCGGCCACGTCCTTCGGCGATTCCGATGCCCTGCGCCGCGTCATCTCCTTTACCCATTCGCGCACCGGTGCGAAGGCCGGCACCAGCTCCACACCGGCACGGGCGCACAGCGCTGCAAATTCTTCATCGCCGGGGACACTCACCCGCACCTCGGCGCCGAGCGCCTGCAGTCGCTCGCCCAGCGCCACCACCGGCTCGACATCGCCGCGCGAACCGTAAGTCGACAGTAAAATCCGCATGCAAACTCCCTTTCCTAAACTGAGGTCAAGGGCAGCGTACATACGGCATTGCCGGGGGCTTGCCGCAAGCCCGGGCTGCGCCATATATGCTTTCTGGGAGAGGGAGTTCTCCCTTTCCTCATCCGCAATTCGATGGAACCGGTCACTGCCGCTGTTGCAGGAGACGTGGCGAAGACATCAAGCGCGTGCGTCGACCGCGCCGCGCGTCAACGGCGGCAAAGACCGCAAACCGTCAAGAGATCAAAGGCAGCCTACCGGCAACGAGCTGCTGCCGGCATAGTGGCGGGCGGGGTCAGCCCTGGCGGCCTTCCTGGGCGACCTGGGTGGGCGACCCGTTCAGGCGCGGCACAACGACCAGGCGCTTGATCTTCCCCTTCTTGAAGGCAGAGAGGAAGCGGCCATAATCCTTGAAGGCCACGCAGCCGCTGGATTGGGCTGGGGCGCCGCGCAGCAGATAGGTATGGGCGAGCAGACCGTTGCGGTTGTATTTGTTCCTGCCGCTGGTCGGCGTCAGCCGGATGGCCTCGACGCCGTGGAAGCGCGATTCACGCAGCGACAGATTGTAGGTGTCGGGCGGCGTCGGGCCGGAATTCTTGCGGTTGGCGAAGCGCGGCTGGTCGGCCATGGCGCCCTTCCCCGAATGCGCCTCCAGCTTGGAGCCATCGGGCATGTAGACCGTCGCCGTCGAGATGTCATAGACGGCGACGCCATTGCCCGTCGAAGGACTGTTGAACAGACCCCTGAAGGCGTTGCCGAGACCGCCGCGCTCGGGCGTGTCCGGCTTGGCGTAGGCGAGCATCTCGGAGGCTTGCGCCTTGCTGCGCTTGGCCGGCGCGGCCTCAATCGGCTTCGCACCCTGCACACCCGGAAGCGCCTGGTCGGAGCTCCTCAGCGAGCGCGGCGTCTGCGCACCTTCGGCGGAGTCGACAACGGTCGGCTGCGGCTTGGCCGGCTGCGGTTTGGCCGACTCCGGTTTGGCAATTTGGGGCCTTGCCGCCTGGCTTGCCTGCGGCTTGGCCGGTTCCGGCTTCCTCGCGGCATTCTGTTCAGGCGCTTCCGTCACGCGCCCGAGGGCGGTGCGCGGCCTCAAACCAGGCACGGCGATGCTGTCGGGCAAATCATCCTGCGGCGGCAGCGAAGCGACCTGCACTTCAGCTTTTCCGTCGTCGCCGGAAGCGCCGGCCGTCATCTCAGGCGCGTCGCCGCTGGCGAGCGCGACGGCGGTCGGCACGTCGACCGTCTCTTCGGGCATGACATTGGCAAGCGCCAGCGCCAGTTCGGACGCGCGCTGAACGTCGACCTGATTTCCGCCAAAGCGTGACTCGGCCGGGCCGCTCAAGGTGAGCCCACTCCGGGCCGAACCGCTATCGGCCGCGCCGCCGAAGCGGCTTGCCGACGGCAAGCTCGCCAGCAGGACCGGAGCGTTCTCGGCGCGCCGGAAGGCATCGGCCAGTTTCTGCGGCGAAAGCCCGGCGCGCTTGATGACGCTGTCGAAACGGTCGGCGACGTCCGCGGCGGAAGCCGCGACAACCTTCTCATGCGATACGCTATCCGGTGCCGGTTTCAGCCGCGCGGCCTTGCCGTCATGCACCAAGCTGGAGGGGTTTGGCGTGGAGCTCGCAAAGCTGGCTGCGAGACTGAGGCAGCCGGCATCGCAGCCGCGGGTGAGCGAGCCCGTCTTGTGCGCGCCGTTCGCGGCAAGGCGCGGCGCCCAGGCGTTCGCGACCTTGCGGCGCTGGTCGCCAAGCACGATGCTGCGCGGCGCAAGCAGGCTCTGCGGCAATCCGTTGGAGGCGGCGGTAAGCGAGGTACTTACGGAATAGAGGCCGGCCATGGTCGCGACCGACCACAGGGCCAGGGCAGCGCCGACAGCAGGCACTACAACCCAACGATGACCACCAGATTTCTTCGAAGTTACCCCCTCTTCAGGAGCGTCACCCCGGTTCTTCAAACGCAAAAACGCCATACGACCACTCTCAATCGGCATGCCGGTTTGCGGACCTGGCACCCGTCACGATCACAGTTCGCCTGGTGCCCCCTGCACCTTCACGCGTCTGTTGCCGATTGATTCAAAAGATGGACAAAGATGGTTAACCAATCCCTCCACCAATCGCCATTGTGGCGACGGTCCATACGAAAAAAGAGCCCTCCATGGTCTGCGCCACGGTAAAAATGCTCTCCCTCAGCCGCTTTGCTGCCCGTTTTTGCGGGCCGAGTCAAGCAAGCGCGAAGGTTCTACCCTTTCGGGCGATCGCCAGCTAAGAACGGATTGAGGTTAAAAAACGGCAGGAAGAGCCTGGCGCGACCAGCTGCGGCATCTCTTCCAGGGCGGCAGATCGCAACGTCAACCCCGATGCGGGAAGACAGCCTTCGCCGCGCCAGACAATCAAGGACGGAGCTGCCGAGCCGGATTGCGTCGCGACGGTGCGGTGCGGCGCTCCGCAAGCGATTGCAACAACTCCGCTTCGGCGCTGAAGCCGTTTTGGAAGGCTTCGAGCACGTCGGAGGCAAGCTGTTCTCTTTCGCCCCCGTCTTTTAACGCCAGACGGCGATCGTTGCACAACTGATCGAATACTTTCTGGAGGAGCTCCAGCTCGACTGGCGTGAATATTCCGCTGTGTTTGGTGAAAGCCATGACGCCTCCCTGCCCCTTAGATGGGCGAAAGCGCGATCTACTCTTTCAAGCGTCCGTGTGCCTCGTCTGGGTGCGGACGACAAGGCATCCTACACCTTTCCGGCCGGCCTATCGATTCCGTCGTAGTCGTAGATCGGACTGTTCAAGCTGAACCCGCTTCCGTCGGCCAACGTCGCGGGGCGCCTTGGAGTTGTTCAACTTTTGAATCGCTTGCCCAATCCAACTGGTTGTTTTTACACAACTTCCAGCGAAATCCTGGAGCTGCTTCACCGGCAAACGGGCGCATTCAGCGCATTTAGTCCGGATCGTCGGCAACGCCGACGTGATGCCGATAGACCATTCCCCAACCCTTCCAGCCGGTGAACAGAAGGATGAGGACAACGATCAGCGACAGGACAAGTCCAACCGGCACTACCGCTGCCTCCGCGTCGGCATACCGCGAGTACCAGTTGTAAAGTTCGATGAGAACGACGACCACGTTGCCGCCGGCGTGAAGCCATGCGTCCTGGAGACTACGGATCTGGGTGTCGCCGAGGACATCGGTCAAGCCGGCAAGAGCCGCCAGCACGGCCATGATCAGACCGGCCCCCAGCAGCCAGAGCGTAGCGGTGACCCAGCCCGGATTGCCGGTTCGCCAGAAGATAAGGTCGCAAACGAAGGTCGCGACGAAGAAGGCGATCGGGAACGGTATCAGCATTGCATGAACAGGATGGCCGGCAATGCTTGCCGTGCTGTGCGGATTGCGAGGGATCGTGTGCTGGATCATCGTAGGGCCTCCTCGAGGCGTGGCGAGCGCCGCCCTCAGGCCACCTCACAACGCATCAGGGGCTCGGCGGCAGAAAGCCGGATACATGCAAACTCCGGTTTAGCCGGAATGTTCCATAACCCGACTGCGCTGCGCGGAGGGAGTTCATGCACCGCTATAGGCGCATATGCCAGTGTGGGCTCGACTCGAAAACGAGCTGAACGATTGTGTGCTGGTCGCGCGCGATCGAACTGCGGGTGAGGGCAAGGTCCCGACGATCCGCAGCGCTTCCTGGCGCACGCCGCAACTGGAGCAGCAACGGATTACACCACTTCGGTGATTGCGGACAGGCACGGCAGCGCTGAGGTCGCCGCCAAAATTCAGTCGACATCATCGTGGCTGAACTCTAGGCCAACCTATCGAGCCAGGCGCATCGGCCAAACCGGGGACAGGTTTCGTCTTGCCGCTGAGCCGCGCTCCAAAGGTGAGCGTGCGTGGAAAATTGCGGACGACTGCCTCCATCAACGCGGCGCCGCCGGGGCCGAGGGCTAGTCGAGCCAGGGCTTCGGCGGCTAGGACCCGCGTGGAGAATACTCTTCGCCAGACCGCCTCGTAGCGTTTGCCGGCCGCTTTCCGTCCCGCCCGCCCGCTCGCCGCCCCGCCGAGTTCCTGAGCCACAAGCCAGCCGGACTGAAGCGCCATCGATATCCCCTCGGCGATAATCGGATGCGACTCGCCAGCGACATTGCCGACGCGGAAGATGTCTGCTTCGTAGCCTGCGCGGATGCCCGGCCGGATCGGACCGGCGGCGAGCCACGGACCATCGAGACGGGCATCCGCCAGCGCGTCCCGCGCGCTCCGGCATGTCGCCATGATGTGACGCTCGACGGCTTCGGCCGCCGGGACATGGCCGCCGCGTTCGCGGGCAAGGCTGCCGCGCAGCCGGGCAAGCACGTCGCGCCTAATGCAGCACGAGATCGATAGGCGGCCACGGTCGGCGAGCACCATGCCGCCGTAGCCGCCGGGAAAAGTGAGCAGCGGCATCAGATCGGGCGGCAGCGCCGACCCGGTGAAATGTGCCTTGAACCCGAGCAGGTCCGAGGAGCGGCTTTGCTTCCCGAGCTGGCTCGGCAGCGGCCCCGGCTCCCACGAACCGTGTGCAGCGACGATTACCGATGCCCGCAGGGTCATCCCCTCCTCGCCGGGACTGCCGCTTGTAGCCTGGATCCGCACCGCCTGGCGGTCGCCATCCCTTTCGATGGCGACGGCACGGCAGGGCTGGAACACTTCCACGCCAGCCGAGCGGGCCGCGTCGAGCAGCAGCGTGTCCAATATGTCGCGGCCAAGCGCGCGGCCGAAGCCGTTTCTTGCCGCGGGTCCGGATCGCGCGCCCGGCATCGGCGCCTCGATGCTGGCATTGCCGGAAAAGAGGCCGACCCGGCGTATTTCCGGACCGGCCTCGCCGCGCCAAGCATCGCCGATACCCAGCCGGTCAAGGAGCGCGAGGTTGCTTGCCGAGATGTATTCGCCGCATACCTTGCGGCGCGGAAACGCGCTCTTCTCCACGATCGCGACAGCCCATCCGCGCCGGGCGAGCGCCAGCGCCGCCGACGTGCCCGCCGGGCCAGCGCCGATGATGATCGCATCGTGGGTGGATGCGCGCTTCACGGCTTATCCCTGGACGCATCCCCGACCTGGATCGCCGAGGCCCCGACAAAGACATGCGAGAAAAGCCCTGCGCGCCGTTCCTCGAGCGGGTTGCCGCCGGCGGCAGCCCAGAGATCGGAAAGCTCGTGGCCGCGAAAGCCGGCGCGGACGCTTTCAACCGCATCATGTCGCGTGACGTCGTTGACGCCAATTGCCGGCAGAAGCCGAGCCGCGACCAGTGCAAAGCCCGCCCGCAGCGGTTCCGTCGCCAGGATGAGCGGCGCCTTGGGCCGCAAAAGCGAGAACAGGCGAAGCAGTGCAGCATCGTTGAAATGATGCAGGAACAGGTTGACCGTGATCGCGTCGAAGGCCCTGCCATCCGCCCTCTCTGCCCAATCGAAGACATCTGCGGTGATGGTTTCGATCGTCCATCCCAGCCCGGCGAAATCCGCCGCGAGCTTCGGCGTGGCGAGGCCGATGCGATCGAGCATCGTCAGCTCCACCTGGCGCCAATCGCGTGCCATGCGCCTCGCCACCTTGAGCATGAAGGTGCCGTCACCGGCGCCGATCTCCAGGATGCGGCCCGGCGGCCTCGCCAAAAATTTCCGCATGAGCGAGGCCATGATCGGCGCCTGGAACATCAGCGCGTTGATGCGGGCGAGATCGCGGCGCGAGCGGATTGCCCGCGCATCGTCGGCCGCGAGCCCGTCCAGGATTTCCGGAACGAGGCTGCGTTCAGCGAGCGCACTCATGAAACGGTCCTGAACAGCATGGTCTCGGCCGTCAGCCCGGGCCCGAACGACATGCCGCAGCCGAGCAGCCCGCCCGGCTTCTTCAGCATCTTCTCCATCACGAACATGACGGTTGGCGACGACATGTTGCCATACTGGCGCAACACCTCGCGCGACGGCTCGAGCGCGGCGGGCTTGAGTTCAAACGCCCTTTCGACCGCGTCGAGAATGCTGCGGCCGCCGGGATGCACAGCCCAGAGGTCGATCGCTTCCGGCGCCCGGCCTGCGAGGATCGCGTCCCGGTTGCTGCGCAGGGCTTCCTGGACAGCGGCCGGCACCTTGCCGGAAAGAACCATGTCGAAACCTTGGTCACGGATATCCCAGGTCATCAGTTCGCGCTGCTCGTTCGCGACGGCGCAGCGGAAGGAGTCGAGCTCGATGCCGGGCGGCTCGGCGGTGACGATGCTCGCAGCGCAGCCGTCGCCCCAGAGGCAGAAGCAGAGCAGCTTTTCCAGTTCGGTGGTTTCCCTGATGTGTAGTGTGCAGATCTCGATGTTGACCAGCAGTACCCTTGCCCCCGGATCGGAGCGTACGATGTGGCGTGCAAGCTTGAGGCCGTTGACCGCAGCGTAGCAGCCCATGAAACCGATCATCGTGCGTTCGACGCCGTCCGCAAGGCCGCAGCGCTGAACCAGGTCGAGGTCGATGCCGGGCGCGGAGAAACCCGTGCAGGTGGTGACGATGAGGTGTGTGATGCGCGAAGCCTCGTTGCCGAGATGCAGCCCGTCGACGCCCTTTTGTGCCAGCGTGGGTGCGGCCTCTGCGAACATAGCCATTCTGGCGGCCGTCCCGGGAAATGCCCCCCGCTTGAAGATCCCGCCGAGATCGACCGACGGCCCTTCGGGGTCGAGAGCCGGGGCAAAGCAGGAGAAGCGGTGGTCAATGCCGGCAAGCCCGGCCATGCGTTCGAATAGTTTCCTGCGGTCGCTGCAGAGCATGGAGGCCGCGTAGCGCAGGTAGAACTGGTGGACTTCATGCTCCGGAACCGCCGTCGCGATCCGGTTGATGTAGGCGTTAGCGGACATGTACTGTCTCCCTGGGCCTCGGCGCGGTGCGCGCTGTTGCCGGAGGGGTTCCTTGCTCATGAGCGCGCTTTGGCAGGCGCCAAGCGCTGACCGTTGCCTGTTCGATAAACGTTTCGGAAAACCTGATTCTTCCCCTGGCGTATGATCCCGAAACTAAAAGATTTGAAGGGGATGATAGGCAAATCAAAGTGTTACAGCCTTTTCCGTGCCCTGGCAGCAGGCAAGGATTTCAGGTCGATCACTTGCTGCCCTGCACCGTTCCGGGCACGATCAAGGCTCCCTGATCGCGCTCTGAATATCTGAAGCCGATAAAGAACAAGGCGATGATGATGAGGCCGACCGCCAGCACGATGGCGAGGGTCCTTCCCGGGTTTTCGGCAGGCGGTCTATTTAGCATGGTGGTTCGCCTCCCATATCAACCTGGCGAAGGCGGGAAGGGTTCCCAGGCACGTGTAACGCTCACCCGGTCCGACATTGACGGTATCGGCAAGGAAGCGGGAAGCGCACCCCAGCGGGCGAATAGCGACTACCGGCGATAGCTGCAAATTGCATCAATTGAATTGTGAGAAAATTAATCAGCGCCTTCTAATATTGTTGGTACCCGGCAAGAATTCCGGTAACGGACCCATGACCAAGAACCTCGGCAACGCCAAGCCCAGCGCCCCTGCGGGCGAGATAAGATCCTCGCCATTCGGCAGGATAGCGCCGGCGCTGTTCCCGCTGGCAGTCGTGGCGCTGGGCTACCTCGTGGGCAAGCAGTTCTTCGGTTTCTGATGCTGGGCAAATGTTCTGTGGAGGCGGGCCGGAGCCTCGCGCGGGCCGGTGGTCGTACTCGGCCGTTTGCGCCCCTCCCGCTGCTTTGGTCCTAGGGCCTAGGTCGTTCTTGCCCTTGCATTAGTACAAGCGCATGTTCGAAGTAGCCGGCAGGCTCGCAAACTCCGGTCAGGCCCGGCCGCCGAACCCAAAACACCCCCCCAGGCTGCCGGGCCGCCGGCGCGCCTTGCAAGCAAGCCCTCCACACCACCGATCGGTCCACAACCAGCGCTGCTGCCGCGGCGGACATGTACGCCCCCCTCACAATCGCTCCAAAGCGCTCGAGAGGCGTATCGTTGCGCGGACTGGGCGCCGCATCGAAGTCGAATTCTACCTAGGGTGTCCTTCAAGCTTTCAGTGTCTGGATTTTATCCATTTTGAAAGGCCCTTACCGGAAATCTGTATTTTCGACATCAAGTGTGCTCGTGCCTTGCAACTATTCTCCGGCTGAGGATAATAAGCGGTTGCTTGCGACGACCCTTCGTGCGTTAAATCGTATTGCTGTTCGAGGATGCAATTCTTAGGGCGACGAGCTGGAGCTGCACATGGTGGCAGGCGAACCAGACAGTGTCCGCGTAAAATTCATCAACGGCCAATGGCTGGTCCGCGTCGTCGAAGGCGGCCGGCTGGCCCATCAGCTGTTCAACATCCACGCGGAAGCCGAAGCCTTCGCCGAGGAGGAACGCCACCGGCTGGGCTTGCCGGGCGAGCCGCCGGCCGCGGAGCCGGCCGAGCCAAAGCGGCGCGGCGGGCGCAGACGCTGAGCGCCCGATATTCTCAATTTCGTGTGGCTTGCCATCGCCTCACCGGCAACCAGTTTGCGCTCCGCGGAAAATGCGGGAACAATCGGCGGGACGGGGATGCTGCCGATGTGCAATCTTTACAACATCACCACAAGCCAGGAAGCGATCCGCCAGTGGACGCGAGCGCTGCGCGACATTTCGGGCAATCTCGAACCTTCGGTCGACATCTATCCGAACCAACCGGCGCCGGTGGTGCGCAATGCCGCCGACGGCAGCCGCGAGCTCGCCCGGCTGCGCTGGGGCATGCCGACGCCGCAAGAACGCGTGCGCGGCAATGCCGATCCCGGCACGACCAACATCCGCAACCCGCAATATGCCCACTGGCTGCCTTATCTCGGCGTCGAGAACCGCTGCCTGGCGCCGGTGACGAGCTTTGCCGAACCCTCGCCAAAGCCCAGCGACAAGGATCCTGAAACCGGCGTGCAGAAGAATTTCTGGTTCGCGCTCGGCGAGGACCGCCCGCTGTTCTTCTTCGCCGGGCTGTGGACGCCCTGGCATGGCGTGCGCAAAGTGAAGGAAGGTCCGGGCGACCACGAGCTCTACGGCTTCCTGACGACCAGGCCGAACGCGTTGATCGCGCCGATCCACGAGAAAGCGATGCCGGTGATCCTGACCACTGAGGCGGAGACCGAGCTGTGGCTGACAGCGCCATGGTCGGAGGCGAAGACGCTGCAGCGGCCGGCGCCGGACGACGCGCTGGTGATCGTGGACAAGCCGGCGACGCAGATTAAGTTTCCGGCGGAACCGCCGGCGCAGGGGTCGTTGTTTTAGCTCCTCGCCTTCTGCAGCACCCAGATATAACCCTTGGGCGGGTGATCCTGGTCGATGAACTGGGTCTTGACCTCAGTGT
>NZ_NSGB01000031.1:0-29702 GCF_002294785.1 Mesorhizobium sp. WSM3868
CGAAGGCGGTTACGTGCGGTCGGCCTGTTTAGCTCTCGCAACTGCGGCTCATAGCGGTCGAGGCCGGCCAATAGACGATCTTGCCAACCCGGTGTCGGACCCCATGCGGTGACCTCGTGCGGGCCTGTAATGAACAATGCCAGCCAGCTCGCGCCTACGGTCCCTGTGCCAATGCATGCGATGCGCATAGATCGCCTCATATCAACGTTTTGAGAAAACCTGAAGCACTTGAAGCGCCTAGGTGAGCGCGCCAACGGATTCAAGCGCTAGTCGACATATGGTTGTGATGTCGTAGATTGGCAGCCCCGTCATCCGACGGATTGCCGGCGTGATCGGCGGGAATCCAGTGCAAGTGAACAGCAGCGCAGCGACTTCCGGATGTGCTGCCCGGAGCCGGGCGACGCAAGCAGCCACATCATTCTCGATATCGGCGATATCGGTCGGTTGCGGCGGACGCATATACTCGTTTTCTAACATCTTACCGCCTTCGACGCCGCCTACGACTATCCGCGCCCGCGCATCCGGGTCACTAAGTCCAAGTAAATCACCTCGAAACACTCGGGAATCTGCCGTCACTACGGCGAGTTTCTTTTCCGGCGGCAATTGGCGGAGCAGCGCCGGCACCAAGAGCAGGCTGGACATTACTACCGGGACAGTTACCGCCGCAGCCACGGCTGCCTGATACCGGACGGCAGAGCCGCAGCTCGAGGTGATTACGACCGCGCCTCGCTCTACGAGCCTTCGCGCTGCCGCAACAAAAGCCGCCTCGAGCTCAGGATCGCCCTGCATCACAACATCGGCCCAAGCTCCTTCGACGGTTTCTGATATCACGGGGAAATCGAAAGTAGCTGAACTACACAGCGCGCCGGCTGGCGGCGATGGTTTCACGCCGGCTGGCAAACCAGGTTCCAAGCCCAGAATTCCAAGACAGCTTTCGAGCTGCGAGCCCATTGCGGCCTCCAAGGGCATGTGACTGAATATTCCACGTGTGAGATACATCTAGTGCGGTTATCCGGCGTTCCATGCTCTTTGTCGACGCAGCTCTAAGCTAGGTTAGCAAGCTTGAGGTGTAGTCATTTCGCCGGGTGGTTACGTCTGCATATTCGATCATACAGGTCGCCGAAAGTCGCCGCCTCAATTATCTCATCCAATTGCGGCGGCCTCCAGAGGTCGCTTTGACTCAGGCGAACTTCCAGTTCCGCGGCTATAAGGCTATCTCCGCCAACATCAAAGAAGTTATCGTCTAAACCTATTTGGTCGCCTCCGATGACGGTCTTTACTTCATCAATGAAAACTTTCCTCGGAACGCCCACATCGGACATATTGCCTTTTGATTTTTCAACTTCTTTTTCTGGCATAGATATTTCCTCTTCTTCTATCTGCTCGCCCGGCGTCGTGAACACTCCCCCCCTTTGTTGTTCTTGCTCCGCCCGGCTCGCAGGCTGATCGTCGGGCCAGCATCGGTGACCATCGAATGAGTATGTTGTAAGAGGAATGCGACGGCGAGTACCGGCTGGTTCCAATTGATCACTGGCCCGTTTCCAATCCACCGCAACACCCGCGGCCCAGAGTGCCCCAAGGCATTCCAGAAGGACATGGCGGTCCGTGGATTCTTCATCGTTCTCGTCGCGCGCGGCTGGGACGATCGCTGGAATTCGGCTCTTACGGTCTTCTGAGCTAATCGCTTCCTGTGCTAGAGGCGCGAGATTTCGTGAGGGCCCGATGTCAACGAGTGCAGCTACACCAGCCACGACAACTGGCTTGAGGGCACGATCAAATCGTAGAGCCTCGATCGATTGCCTGCTCAAGTAGGTGCCTGGCAAGGGTATTTTCGCTTCATGCAGAGCTCCTGAGTTCAGAGCAATGGGCACATTCGGCAGACACTGTTCGAGGGCCCGAACATGCGGCTCGATGACGTCGGACGCTGGTTTCGTCAGTTGAGAATGGCAGGGCACGCCACCTGTATTAAGGAGGTGGTTGGGTATCTCTTGCTGTTTGAGTTTTTCCTGCAATCTTTCGAGAAGTTCCCGCTTGCCGGTGAATACGACGCTGGCATTTGAGTTCACGACGCCGAGGCTGATCTCGCCAGCTCTCGCTCTCTCATTCCAATCGTCCTCTGTTAGGATACGCTCAGCGTCATAGGGGCCACACTTGGCCGTAAGCATGGCACCGTCGAGCTGAAGATTCACCATCGCGCGGCTCCGAACGACCGTCAGCCCGACAGCATCCTCTACCTTTAGAATGCCCGCCAACGTGGCCACAACATATTCGCTCATGCTGTGTCCGACGAGATAATCGGGCCGGACTCCAAACAGTCCTAGCAAACGTGCCAAGGCGTATTGCACGGAGAAAATCATGACACTGATCTCTTCGAAGGAAGCAGTTGCGTATCCGTCATCTTCTCCAAACATGACCGTCTCCAGATCACGATCCAGAACCGGGCGATAAGCGGCCGCACAAGTCAGAAAAGCGTTACGGAAGTCCGGCACGTGATCGAACAGATCCTTGAACATCCGCGGGTGTTGCACTCCGCAGCCCGGCACCATGAACCCAATCGACGGTGAGGAAATGGTCCGATCCGCCGTGCGATCCCCCTCTTCTTCTAACCGCGCGATAGCCATGTCCAAGTTGCGCGCTACAACAACGGTTCGATGATCGAACTGGCATCTCCCTGCGCGGAGCGTATGCGCCGCGTCACCCAGATCGATATGGCGGTTGCGGCGCAGGAACATGGCTAGATCCCGGCAGGCCCGACTTAACGCCGAAGGGGTTTTTGCGGACAGGCATAGGGCATGAGAGCCCCGCGCGACGGAGCCGGGCCAAGCCGTAGCGGCACTGTCCCATTCCTGCAGCACCACGTGACAGTTGGTTCCGCCGATACCAAGGCTGGTAACTCCCGCAGTTCGAGGACGGCCCTGCGGGCTCGGCCAGGGTCGAAGCTTCTCGTTGACGAAGAAGGGCGTGCCTTCCAGGCCCAAATCTTCGTTCAACCGATTGATGTTGATGGTCGGAGGGATTATCCCATGCTCTAGGGTCAGAACTGCCTTGATGAAGCCCGCGACCCCTGCGGCCATGTTGGCATGACCAATGTTCGGTTTAATTGACCCGAGCGCACAGGCTTTGTCCGTTTCCTCTTGAACCGCGAAAGCCTCTGCCAATGCGCGGACCTCGATCGGGTCGCCGATCTTGGTGCCAGTCCCATGGGTTTCGATGTATTCCACGTCGTCAGGACCGAGTGCCGCGGTGGCAAGTGCCTGGCGCACAACAGCGGTCTGGCCTCGCGCACTGGGCGCCGAGAAAGACGATTTGGCGTGCCCGTCGTTGTTAATAGCACATCCTTTTATCACCGCGCGGATCGGGTCGCCCGCCGCAAGCGCATCTTCGAGGCGCTTGAGAACGACGGCCCCTACCCCGTCCCCAAGCACCGTGCCATTCGCATCAGCGTCAAAGGTTCGGCACACACCGTCCGAAGAATTAATGAAATTCTTGACGTACTGGTATCCCGCTTGAGGGAAGGTAATGCTCGCTGCACCTGCCAGCGCCATGTCGCAATAGCCGGCCGCTACGGACTGAGCGGCGACCGCGATAGCTACTAGTCCAGTTGAACATGATGTTTGTACCGCAATGCTTGGGCCGTTGAGGTTCAGCATGTAGGACACGCGCGAGGCAAGGTAGTCCTTCTCGTTGCCGAGCTCCATCAGGAAAGCGAGTGCCGCGTTGGTGGGATCGCTGAGGCCGCCCTTCAAATGGTGCAGTAAATAGAGAGGGGAAGAAGAACCTGCGAACACTCCGGTCCGCCCTTCATGCTGGCTTGGCGCATATCCGGCCGACTCAAGGGCCTTCCAACAGCATTCGAGGAAGAGGCGATGCTGCGGGTCCATCAGCGTCGCCTCACGCTTCGACAGATTCCAGAAGTCTGGATCGAAAAGGTCCACATCGTCGAGATGGGCACCAACGCGCACATAATCGGAGCGCCTCAGGATGTCTTCCGGAATGCCCCGGGCTTGGAGTTCCTGCTCGGAGAGAGGGGCGATCGAAGAGACCCCTTGGCAGAGATTTTCCCAGAGCGCCTCGACGTTCTCCGCCCCGGGGAAACGTGCAGCCATACCAATCACCGCAATGTCCATCGCGGGGCCGCGTCTCTCGTTGGCCACCCCAACATGCGCTCTTCCGGCCGATACCGGCGGTACTTTGGGGAACTCCCGATTTATCGGACGCCCCCGCCCGACGCCGCGACTGCGGAGAACAGCCTCGAGCTCTTTGAACGTCGGGTTGAGGAAGACCTCCACTACCCGGAGCTCTACCTTCAGACGCTCACGAAGCTGCGTGCAGAGGCGGGCAGCCAGAAGAGAGTGTCCGCCGCAGTCGAAAAAGTTGTCGTCCGGATCGGCAGGTTCGGCTTGGAGAAGATCGCGCCAGGCTGCGCGAAGTGCCGATTCGACCTCGTCGGTACCGGTCAACTGAGCGCACGACTCTTGCGCGAGCCCGCGAAGGCGCGACCGATCAAGTTTCCCGTTAGCCGCAATTGGCAATTCCCTTACGGCGACGAAATGCGCGGGTATCGCATAATGCGGTAACTCGGATTTCAAATGCGCTCGCAAAGGAGCCTCCCAGCCCTTGGAACCATCGTGCAGGACTATATAGGCAACCAGTCGGTCCGGCTGGCCTGTCGTCGGATCGAGCTCAGGCAGTACGGTGGCGGAGCGGACTGCGGAGTAGCGAAGCAAGGCAGCTTCTACAGACCCGGGCACGACGCTGAAACCACGGATCTTCACCATGAAAGCGCAGCGCCCCATAATTTCCAAGTGGCCACTTGGCAGCATGCGGCCAAGATCGCCAGTGCGGAACATCATGCCATCTGCGCGAAACGGGTCGGGAAAGAACCTTTCGCATGTCATCTCTGGGCTGCCGAGATATCCATGAGCCAACACATCCCCGCCCACGAACACCTCGCCCAGGAAGCCCTGTGGTACGGGTTCGCGTTGCTCACCGAGGATATAGACACTGACATTGTGCTGAGGCGGACCAACCGGTGCGACCTTTTGCATTGACGTGGGATCCAACTCGCTCAAGTCAAGATGCGCGACATCACTTGCCTCCACCGCGCCGTAGTAATTGATGATTCTGATGTGCGGCAGCGCGGCCTTCACACGCGCAAGCAACGCTCCTGTTAGTACCTCGCCTGATAGGTAGATAAATCTGAGATCGGGAAGGCGGGAGGGGAGGTCGAGGAAGCCGCTGCTGATAATCACGTCCAGCAGTGAAGGCGTTAGCAATATTCTGGAAATTCGATTTCGTTCCAGGTACTCGATCAGCCGGTGCGGATCGTAGATCACGTCGTCAGGGACTAGATAGGCGGGAATCCCGGCGAGGATCGGCCGCATTATGTCCCCGAAGAGATTGACGGCCTCGCGCTCATCAGGCGCGTATGGCAGGGTATCGTAGCGCCATTGATTGGCACACACAAGGCTTCGGTGGGGGCAGACGATCCCTTTTGGTTCACCAGTCGTGCCCGACGAAAATCCAATCTGAGCCGGCGCATCGAGATCCACCGGTTGCGGACTGGCCGGACCGGCGTTGCCAAGTTGTGCTTCCCAACCCTCGTCGAGCGACAGCGCGATACCAGCCCAGTCAGGCGGAAGCTTAGCCGCGAAACTTTTGTTGGTGACAACGATTTCCACAGATGCCTTCTCAAGTATGCGCTTCAGCGCTGCAACGGGCTGGGCTTTGTCAAGCACGACGTAAGCCGCCCCTGCCCTAAGAATACTGAACAACGCGACGACGTATTCAAGCGAGGTATCCATCAGGACACCCACCTGCGAATGTCGGCTCTGACCATGTCCGAGGAGGTGCCTGGATAGAATCTCGATCAGCTCGTCGAGTTCACGATATGTCACGATCGCAGCCTCTGAAACGATGGCAGGACTGTTCGGGGTGAGAGCCACTTGCTTACGGAATTGCTCATGCAGTGTTAGATTACTATAGGGAACGGCATCGCCGTGTTTGATGGAAGCCGGAAGTTGTCGCTTCACCTCGCCAACCTCGCGCAGGACGCTAGACACCACCTCCTCTGTCATAGAATGGGTATAAAAGTGATCGCCTTCAAACATAATCCGGGCGAACCGTGACGTCGTAAGCCGACGCCATTTGTCGAGATCATTGGCATTGACGGTTTCGTCTTGCGCCCCCCCAGATGCGGTGATAGCCGCCTTGATAGGTGTTGGTAAGTTTCGGGCGTAGGTCTCCGCGAGTTCGAAGTCGGCCCGCATCGGAGGCAAGATGAATTTGCGAAGGAGTTCCTCATTTGCCAGCGCCTCTTTGGGAACCAGACCTAGGCTCCGGACCACATCGGTTAACTTGTCATCCGCATATCTATACATCGGCGGCTCATCCGCCGGCAGATCCGCCGACGGATGAGCAGACACGACAACATGGAAGGGAGATGGCCGCCCGGCCTTCTCCAGAGAGCGGGCGGCCTCGTAAGCGACGAGGGCACCTACGCTGTGACCGAAGAAAATGAAGGGCCGGTCACTGTACTCGGGCAGCGCCTCGATTACCATAGTTACCAGCACGTCCATACTGCGAATGGCGGCCTCCGCTGAACGTTTGCCGCGCCCTGGAAGATCCAGGCAAATAAGTTCAACGTCCTCAGGGAGATAGTTCGGCCAATTACGGAAGGACTGGACGCCCCCGCCCCCATGTGGGAAACAGATTATCCTATACGACACCTCAAGTGAGCTCTTTACAACTCTAAGCAGTGCGTTGGCTTTACCAGTAATTTGTTGCATCTCAAGCTACTCCGCGGAGATTTCATATTCCATAATCGTATTGACGCATAACATTTTTGATCTATGCCAGCTTCTGTCCGATGTTCTCTTTCGAGAATTGGAAACCAAGTAAGTAACCCGTCGCGAGGCAGCTCCACATGCTAGACAGCGCAGCGTAGTGCCGCATTCTGTAGATGTCGCACCTCGTCTAGGAAGTATCTGGCCGCCGCATAGCCGTTGCGAGTGCCCGCGATAACGAAACCGTTCTCGTGCGGCCTCCTCAAGTGCGGCCTGTCTACCAGGTTCATGACAGATCCTCCCGCTAGGCAGAATGCGTGTGAAAGGGCCTTCATGGCACGCGTCCTCGATGGTCAGACGGCTGACGTGGGTGCGGTCACCAAAAAAAGACTCAAATGAGCGTATCCGAAAGTTGCTGAGCGGGACGTCTTCTAGCGGAAATATATGTCCACCCCCTCGGGTAGATCCGTCCGACGGGATCAGGGAGAATTCCTTCACTGGCTGATGCCCGTCTTGCATCGAAGCTCTCCAGGATTAGCCGTCAACGTTCCTCTAGATAAGGTAAGAATTGGCCGAGACAGAATAATTCATATTATCAAAAGGAACGTACCTGCAGCACGCAACGATAGAAAGGTGATTTATACGAATTTTACGTTACATTGTGTAATGATTTTTGAAAAAATTCATCATGTTATATACCATCCTCGAAAATACACCGAAATATATGTTTAACAATTCTTATCAAATATTCTGCGGTCCGATATGTTTTTATCGCCCCTGAATGGTTCACATTTAGCCGCATCAATCTAAGGCACAGATGGTCTGGAGCAAGCGTCAAACCCCTATCTGATTTCCGTCGGCAAGTCCTAATCGTCGGCGACGCCGCTTGAACTGAGCGCACTATCGTACCGTCCAACGGCCCTCTTTTCAGATCGACGGCGGCCAACATGTTCTCTTGCGGCGTACCGACCGAGATCAGCTCGCGGTTTGGGCGCGAGCGGTTCGTTGCGGATTTGTCGCCCCATCTGAAAACGCGATCCCACCCTCAGGGACATTATATTGGGGAAATGGCGCATACTGGAGGATATTCGCGCGCGACCGAGAACAACTGACGTTTGGGTCGTACGCGCGCCTGCGTTACCTTTCCCGAAGGTGATCCTACCCAGTCGGAACAAAACACGTTTAGCCGCCACCCTAGGTGCCTTCACCGACGTACGGCGCTTATGTCGGTCGTATACAACATTGTTCGGAGCATAGGCCGGTTCTGGGTGGCGTGATCCTAGCCTTCTTTGGACCACTGGCCGCTTTCGCCCTCGCAGCCTTGAGTGATCTGGCCCCTCCGATGGCAGTTTGGCGCAGTTCGCACTTCTCCTCTCCCTCGTGAGAGGATGACGACGGCGATTCACGACGGAGTGCGCTTCACCGCGTTGTCCTCGGAAATCAGAGTAGCAATCGCTCGCGCAATCCTTTTCGGCATGGCCAGCATTTCCATTCTCGCGCTACTACCGCTCGTGGTGCGTGACAAGCTGGCAAGCGGGCCGATTGTCTACGGCGTTCTGTTGGCCGGGTTCGGTGTGGGTGCCTTCGCCGCAGGCATGAGCAACGGCTTCTTGAGGCGGACCGTCTCTCAAAACTGGCTGATGGCCGTTTGCCTCTGTGGCTTGTGCGGTATGTTGTGTCTCATTCGCCCTAACTTCGACGGTGTCCGTGGCAGCAATTTTCATGGCGGTCGGCGGTTCGGATTGGCTGGTCACCTGGACTGGGACTGACGTTTGGGTGCAGCTGGCGAGTCCAAAATGGGTGGTCGGTCGTACGCTCTCGATTTACTACGCGCTGACTTACGGCGGCATTGCAGCCGGCAGCTGGATCTGGGGTGCTGTCGCCCAGAACTACTCTTTGACGTCGGCCCTGGTCGGGGCCGCGGGCGCTCTGTTGCTGGTCGCAGTGGTGGGTATTGTCCTGCCAGTACATCCTTGGGAAGGATCTGATCAGGAAAGTTCGGATTTTCGTGCTCAGGACCTGGCATTGCATCTCAGGCCCAGAAGTGGCCCGATCGTTGCCAGGACCGACTATTCGATATCCGAAAGCAGTATAGACGCCTTTCTCTGCTGCATGCGCGCAAAGCGCCATGCTCTTAGCCGTGCCGACGCACGAAATTGGACGCTCCAGCGCAACCTGCAGACGCCTTCGCTTTGGACGGAGACGTTCCGCACGCCAACATGGATCGACTTTCTTCGCCTGAATCACCGGCTCACGGCAGCGGACAAGGAAGTAGGCCAGAACCTTCTCGCCTTGCATGACGGCGAGCTTCCTTCACACACGGAGCCTTCGATCGAACGAACGACCGAGGCAGCTCGTAGCCGTGCCTCGACATTCGTTTCTCGTCCTCCGAGGTGACGTTGAGCGAAGCTGTCAGCGCGATAAGGTTGGGCTTGCCAAAGCAAAGAGTCGCGCGTTGCGCCGTCCGCGACTGTCTTGCTTCTGCAAAGCAGGTATGCCGCCCTGCTCATCTGAGAGCGGCCGCACTGATATGCGTTCTGCGATTTGATCAGGCCTCCGCGAAAAGCAGTTTTCGCGGATACGGTCGCTTGGAAGTAAACTCTGGACCCGAGCTGCAGCCAAATTGCGCCCCTCGCCTTGTAAGCCCGCGCCGGGCGCTCGTGAACCAAGCCCGCTTTTCTTCGCCAAGCTCAAGCGGTCTCGGCCATCCGGCTTCGCCCCTTGGCGTGGGCAACCTTCGGGCTGCTGAGCTGATGGCCCTCCACCTTCAGCGGCACGCGAACGGACGGGCGAGGATTCCGATCCGTTCAGTTCTCGCCGGCGAGTGCTATGAGCTCGTGTGCGCGCCGCACCACTGGAGGGTCAATCATCCGGCCGTTCAGAGAAAACGCGGACATTCCCCTGGCACCAGCATCGTTTTCCGCGGCAATGACACGGCGGGCCCACTCCAGCTCCTGGTCAGTCGGCGAGAACGCCTCATTGAACACTGGCACCTGTGTGGGGTGGACCGCCAGAGCTCCAACGAATCCAAGCCGCCGGGCCTGCACGGCAGCGTCACGCATTTTGTCCCTATCGGAGAAGTCGCCGATGCTTCCTACAAAGCCCAAAGGGAGCAACCCAGCCGCGCGCGCTGCAAACAATACGGAGAGGTTGGGATTTAGGAGGAGGTCGAATTCCGGAACACCGCCAACGCACGTACTAAAATCTTCCGGGCCAAGCGCCATGGCAGCCACGCGCGGATGGGCCGACGCAATAGCGCCCAATCTTTGCAGTGCCCCAGGAGTTTCGATTTGAACGAGGAAGCGGATATGACCCTCGATGAGGTTTCTCTCGCGCTCGAGCTCAGACACTGCTTCCGCGATTTCTGCTATCCAATCCGCCGACTCTGCTTTGGGCAGAACCAGCGCATTAACACCCGCTACTACGGCTGCGTCGAGATCGGCTGCCAGGGCTCGCAAACCAGAATTCACACGGACCAGAACCGATGCGCCCTCGCGGCCAACTTTTGGCACGGATTTAGCAAGCAGGCGGCGTGCCTCCCCCTTCTGTTCCAGAGGAACGGAGTCTTCGAGATCGAGTATGATCCCGTCGGCGCCGCGATCATGAGCTTTTTCCACAAAGCGCGGAACATGAGCTGGAACAAACAGCAAGGACCTCCAGCGTGGAAGGCATTTGGCGTTTCTGATAATGGTATCACCTTGCCTGCTCATGGCACCGGGCCCTCGGTGAGTTCGGATGAGCGTGGTGCATGCGCGTACTGGAGAACGGGCAAAGGCTGACGTCCGTTGCCAGTTGGGATTTCTCTTGCCTGAGCAGGGTTTTTCATCCCCACGCGGCCTGCTCGCGCAAACGTGTCTCGACCTCGTGGCGGACAGCCGCCGTATGAGCGCCAAGAGCCGGAACTGGACCTAGCGAGGGCTGCTGAGAGTTCATGATCGCGGCGGGCGCTATTGCCTCAATCACCCCCTCAGGCGTGCCTACATGCACTCTACGAACATGCGGGTGGTCAGAAACAGCCGCAACTTCGTTCAGTCGCCCATATGCTAGACCGGCCGCTTCGAACTCTTGCATCGCCTCCGCGCACGAAAGTTCAGCAAAACGCTGTTCGATAATTATGTCGAGGCGCGCGCGATTATTGAGCCGTTCCATGTTGTCAGCGAAGCCAGGTGTGCGTGTCAGTTCGGGCTGTTTGAGGAACTTCTCACAAAAATTCACCCATTCCCGGTCATTCTGCACGGAGAAAATTACGTCTTTGCCATCCGAGCAGCGATAGGCGCCATATGGGGCCAGAGACGGATGTTTGACTCCAGCGCGCACCGTCTCGTAGCGGCTATACTCGTGCTGCAAGACCGGTACATTCATCCAGTCAGCGACAGCATCAAAGAGGGAGACCTGGATGCCGGCGCCCTCCCCCGTCCGCTCCCGATGAAACAGCGCCTGCAGAATGGCGCTGTGGGCGGTCATGCCTGCCGAGATGTCGCAGACCGAAACCCCTACCCTTGCCGGTCCGTGTTGCGTTCCCGTGATCGCACACAAACCAGCCTCAGCCTGAACGATGAGATCGTAAGCTTTCAGGTGGGAAAAAGGACCTCCGTCGCCGAAACCGGAAATGTCGCAGGTAATCAATCGGGGGAAGCGGCGACGGAGATCCGCTGAGCCGAATCCCAGTTTCTCGATGCTTCCGGGCTTAAGGTTTTGAATGAATACGTCCGCGGTGGCGATCAGAGCCTCCAGAAGAACGCGATCTGCCTCTGACCGCAGGTCGAGGCAAACGGACTCCTTGCCGCGATTGAGCCAGACGAAGTAGGCGCTTTGCCCCTTCACCAATTTGTCGTAGTTGCGGGCAAAGTCGCCTTCGGGCCTCTCGATCTTGATAACGCGAGCACCTGCGTCCGCAAGGCGAGATGAGGCGTAAGGTGCGGCCACGGCCTGCTCCACCGCAACAACAGTGATTCCTTCAAGACCATTGCTCATGCCCACACCGCGCCGTCAACTGACGCTATCAGTATGATTGCGACGGCGATCCAGCGTCGCAAAGAGTCGGCTCTGCTCGTTGCCAACGATGGAGAAGGCCTCATCAACTCCCATTCCAGGCTTAGCAAGCATCATGTCAGCCTGGGTCGCCACAGTGACATGGACCGTGGCCTGCGCAGAGAGGTCAGTCTCGGTGCAACTGCCGCCAACGTAAGCTCCAACCCTGTTTTCCTTACAAATGAGAACGGCGCGCGCTGTGTCGGCAAGTGAGCCTACATCAGGGGTCTTGATCTGGACGAGATGTGTCGCTTTCGCTCCGGCGAAGAGGCGAATGTCCTCAAGCGTATTGCATCTTTCGTCGACGACGATGCGGGCACCAGAGCCCCGCTGGTCCAGGATCGAAACGATCTGAGCATAGTTGTCGATTTGGGCTTCTGTCGAACCAAAATCTGCGGGAGACTCGATATTGACTCTGAAACCCGGAACCATTTCGGCAACCTTGCAGATGAAGTCAGCGATCCGTTGCGGCTGCAATCCGATTTCAAGCCCGATCCAACCATACACGTCGAAATGCAGCACCGGATGATAGCCAGGACGACCTATCTGGCGAGTACGCGTTGCAACCCACTTCACGAACTCCATGAAGGTCTGGCCATCGACGCCGAATTTCTGCCGCGAATTGATCAGGCCGTGGGGAAGCACATCCACCCCCTTGAGGATCATTTTGTCTACGTTGGTTTCGCGAGCATCCCCGCTCTGGCAGTAGATCGGGATTCGACGCATAGGCAGTGGCAGGTTGAATTCACTGCATATAATCTCCGCCATTGTCGTACGTTGAAGGTGGGCGGCCGCCCGTAAAAGCGCCTGGCTGACCCCGTACTCAATCGCGAGCGGTAACCGCTTGTGTCCGGTGGGCTCGAAAACCTTCGCGCAAGCATCAAGGTAGAGAGAAGCATTCAGGTCGAGAAGCCGTGGCGCCACGACGCGCGACGTCAAATCCGAGATTTGGTCAGTTTCAAACAAAGCATCGCGCCCGCCAGCACCAGAGTACTGAACGCTCATCATGTCGCCCCAAACGACGGTGTCGTCGGCAAGGACAAGTCCGACACTAAGTGAAGCTGCCTGAATGCGGATCGAAGTAAACCCAGGCGTTATCGGTTTGCCAGCATAGATAAAGCCGTCCTGGGTCGCGCCGGATCTGATGGCAGCTTGATCGTCATAGAAGAATGCGCCGTGGCCAGGCGCGAGGAGGACGTCTTTGATCTGCAATCCAGTCACTTGATTCATTCCGAGGGGGATTAAGGTCGTTCCGCTATTGGCGCACGAGAAGCTGGCTGGTCTGCATGTAATCCTTAGATCTTCAGCGGCCGCGCAACGTACGCCACTGCTTCGTTGGCGTTGACATGCGCGCCCGATGCTAGGGCTAAGACGATGGATGGCGTCGGCGCGAGGATATCAAGGGAGTCAGTAGACAGCGAACCCATCGGATGCAGGATGCCTATGAGATCTCCCTGCTTAACTTCATCCAACACTGAGCAGCGCGGTTCAAAGATGCCCGGCGCAGGAGACTTCAATTGGTCGGAGGGACGCGTTTCGAGTGTTTGGCCGGACTTCTGTTGACGAAACGTTGGATACTCAGCTTGGCCCTCGACCAGCCCGAGAGCAATAAGTGCGTTGCGTACTCCAGCCTCGTAGATCGCGAGATTGCCGGCGCCGACCGTGCCGCCGCCGAACTCGGCGCAAACAAATACCTTTCCCTGATTTTGGGCCACGGTATCAAACATTCCAGCCGTATCATTATGTTGCCAGACCAATGTAACGGGCAATTTGAACGCTTCTGCCATTCTTACCGTCTTAGCCATGAGATGGGGATCGGCAATGGGATGCGTCGTGGCCGCTGGGGGAAGCTCCCATGTTGGTCCGAAGCTGTGTAGATCAAATACGACATCGGCCGTCGGCAACAATACGCGCGAAACCGCATCCGCGATCCGTTGCGTCACTGACCCGTCGGCGCGGCCCGGAAAACTGCGATTGAGATTCAACCCGTCTAGCGGGGTGTTGCGACTCCATGCCTCCACGGCCAATGGATTGAGCACGGGCAGGACGATGATCCTTCCACAGGTTTGCACTTCCGGCAGCCACTCGATAAGTCGTCGCGAGACAAGTGGCCCTTCCAGTTCGTTGCCATGATTTCCACCAGTGATAAGGACGCGGTGTCCCTCCCCCTTGTTGAGACTGAAAATCGGCAGCGACAGCTCGCCGTAGTCTCTACCACCGGGAACGATAAGATCCCCCGTACTAACGCCGCACGTGTTGAGATCAATCGTAAGATGTGGTGCTCTGCTCATATCCAGCCCATTTTGAGTATTCATGCGACCTTGGCGCAGGCTTGCGTTTTTCCGCTCTCCAAGTATGCGTCGAACTCTCTTCAATTAGCCAATATAATGTCCCGGACGGTGTCATCGCGTTTCTAGATGGCCACTCTCCCGCGCCGATAGCTGTCCGATCTTCGCGAGGCGGAGCGGCATTGATGTTCCATTTCGAGACTTTTCATGGCTTTTATACCGTCAGGGCTGGTCTGCCACCGCGGTCGCCAACGCCCAGGTCAACTTCGCGCTTCGTCGCCGAGTGCACCGGCGCGCCGGGCTCGATGTGCATTGCATGCTCGCATGGCGCTCGCCCGCTAAGTCATGTACCGGAACCTGCAGGCGCTACTGCCCTGTCAAATGGGGGTTTTCGACGCCATTGGAGAAGGCCGATCGATCTCCTCTAAAGATGAAGAGGCGATCACTGGCGGAGATAAATGGCCACGTTACCTAAGATCGCCCGCTGCCGGAGCTACCTCAGTGCTTTGACTTCCAGCCCAGCGCCGCCGGGCGTATAGCGCACACTAGAGCACAGCGCCATTCTCCTGCAGAAGACTAAGATCGAAAATGAGCTACTCCCCGATGCGTGGACAGAATCCCGGCAGGTTAAGCTCCTCTCGGCGGCTGCTGATCGGTTTCGATGCTATTGAATGTGGCCATGGTGGGCGTCGCCCCTTTTAGGCAGCGTGGGGATGCTTGTGGACATAGAAGGGATCCAGCGCGTGATGCCTCCTTGGGGACCTAGTCTTCCCACGCGTGCAGATAGACGCAGTCACACTACAGCGACCACCAGAGACCAGAGACGCTCAACGAGATGTAGTCGAGGTGCCGCCCATTGCGGTCCATCAAAATCCGAGCACCGACCCCGCTTCATCCGGTCGATCCAGGCGAAAGACGTGAACTGGCTGCTCTGGAACTGCGAATCGGACCTGATTGGACAGATTGACGCAGCCTCAGCAGGGAGGGACAGGTCGAGTGCCCCTTCGCGGGATGACTGCTGGTGTCCGGCTTCTGGAACATCGGCACCAGGCACATGAGCCGCATCAACCGCCAGCTGCGCTTCACGTTCACCCCATGGCCCTCATTTCGCAAGTGCTAGGTCCTTCTGCACGCCCCAGAAGGCGTGTCCAGGAACTGCGTGTCTATCAGCCGCATAAGGGGAGGTTCATTTCGGCCTCGCCCTGCTACTCGTAATAGAACGAGGACCGCGAGCGTAGGCGGCTCTGCGTGCCACTGACAGCGCGAGATGGCTTCGCTTGATCATCCCGCGTTATCATTTCCCGCACAAGGCTCGAGCTTTCGTGACAATAAATTGTTGGCGACCGCCAACTTCTCCGAGCTTCGCGTGCAGTGTCCGGACCGTATACAACTCTTCTTCCCACTGGTGGGTCATCGTCTGGCACACGCCATATTCGGCGGACAAGTCCGACACAGGGTGCGCTCGCCATTCACCGCCTCCGGCGCCACTCGAGCAAGAAGATCCGCGTCAGGATTCCTGCATTTACGAATGTTCTGATATCCTCGTACTCTACATCAGCAGAATCAGCAGACCTCAATTTGTAGTCAGTGCGTTCGGGGAGGTGATCACAAATACCGAGCGGCAGGCTTGGCTTAGAGACATCCTTTAGCGCCGCGCAAAATTATGACCGCATCGAAATCGATGCGTTCATGCTGGGAATTACAATCCCTCAGCGGCCCATTCGCCGCTTCATAGACCCATCGCGGCCGAGCATCGTCCAAGATTCGTGTTGGCTCGAAGCATGGACAGCTACGCCCTTTGACTCCTGTAGAGAATGTGTGTTTCATCAGCACCAAGAGGTGCATCGCGGAATTAGATGACCACCATATTAACTCTGCGTTTGACGCTCCCTTTCACCGGGAACGATAGTCACTAGCACTGGAGGCGAGCGACTGAGGCCGTGACTATTGCCCGGCCGGGAATGCGCTCCGTCTATAAAGAACAATCGGAGAGGCAATATGGCCGCATTTACCCAACAAGAATATCGTGAGCGTAACAAGCGTCTCCGCCTTCAGATGGCGGAAAGCGGCATTGACACTCTGCTCGTACTAAACGAGTCAAACATGAACTATTTGACTGGCTATGAAGGGTATTCGGACTATGTTCCGCAACTCGCCCTTGTGTGTCAGGACGAAGAAGATCCATGGCTCATCTTGCGCGAGATCGATACGTTATGCGCATTTCCAACCTCCTACCTGCCAGAAAGTCGCATCCTTGGTTATGCGGAGAAATACATCGGTTCGAGCGAATGCACACCGTGGGAACCAATAGCTGCCCTGGTGAAAGAGCGTTCCAAATCCAATCGAGTCGGCGTGGAAATGGGGGCAAAAATACTTGGCAGGAAGTCCTATGCCGCGCTTGGCAAGAGTGTGGATTTGTCAAAGGCTACCGACGCTGATGGCATGGTTATGACCCTTCAACGAGTAAAGTCCCCGGCTGAACTAGCCTACATAGAGCAGGCTGGGAAGATCGCAGATAGGGCCATGCAGGCTGGCCGCCTCGAGATTGCGGTGGGCGCGCGGGAATGTGACGTGGCTGCCGCCGTACAAAGTGCTCTGCTTAAAGGAACTCCAGAGTTTCCTGGCGGGCCTTGCTATGGTGCTCCCACTATGCCGGTTGGTTCGCCGGCCACTGCACCACATCTCAAATGGTCCGATGCGACCTATAAGATGGGTTGCCAAACTAATTTTGAGTTCGGCGCGTTCCGGCACCGCTACGCCTGTGCATTGGCTAGGACGGTTTTCCTGGGTGAGCCGAGCGCTCGCGCACAGCACCTGCATCGAGCGGCGGTGGATGGCTTCCTCGCCGAGGTCGATGCTATACGACCAGGAGCCAAATGCTCCGATGTCTCACACGCGTTTAAGCGAGCATTCGGGCCCTATGGCGTGCGTAAAGAATCCAGGAGTGGTTACTCGATCGGTATCGACTGGAATGCTGACCTTAGCTTTCAGCCTGACGATCATACCATTATTGAGCCTAATATGACTTTCCACGTTCTCGTGGGTATTTATGAGAAGGAAGATGGCTATGTCTTCAGTGAGACGGTCCGAGTAACTGAAAACGGCGCCAAGTCATTCAGCAATATGTCGCGCGATCTCCTGGTAAACTATTGACCATCAAGTTCGGAGTGCCGGCGTGGCGGAATTAGGTGCGTCGGCATGCGATTGGGCTGCGGGCCTTGCTGCAATTTTCATGATCCAGTTGTCCACAACGGTCGCCAGTAGTTGCGAAGCCGTCGGTGACTGCAAAGGATCCGGGAGCGCCGTCGATCAGCGTGTCGGAGACGCAAGTCGAGGCGATATCACGTATCTCACGCGTGGAAGTGCGATCGTATTGAACCAGGCTTGCAGAACGTAGGTGCGCCATCGGAGCATCACGTTTGGCTTCGACGAAAGATGCTAACTAGGGCGCAGAGCCGGCGAGTGTTGGCGACCGCGGCGGCACTTGACCGCATGAGATGGGCGGGCGGCCGCGAAGATCGGTGGACGGACCTGCAGACGCTGCGGAACCGAATGCATCGGTTCAACGCCATGGCCCGGGGGCCGAGGGCCAAAACGCAGCCGGGAAAACCCCAGACGGCTATAGGCTTGCCCAGCAGAACTGGCCGAGCTCGCGGAAATCGACCCGGCCCCACCGTCGATGGCGAGGTGCACTGGCGGCGCGTCGTAGCGCGGCACAGAGAAGTTGAATTGTTGAATTTCCTTTGTGTGCACATTGAACTGATGAGAAGCTGCTCTGGATCATATGTCCAAACCTTCATCTGCTAAGACACACGAGATTGGGCAAATAGATGGATGCGACCCGAAAATTCGCGACAACAGTGACCGACGACCTTATCGACGGATATGGGCACATGAATATGGTGCACTATCTGGCAGCGTTCAGTAGAGCTGCGGATCTACGGCTCGAAGTTGCGATATGCCTGAGTCCCGATGGTTCGATGATCTCTGGCCCTGTCACCGCCGAAGCGCGGGTCGTCTACAGGAAAGAAGCGATACGCGGCGACAATTTGCTCCTTACTACTTGGATGGCCGACCTTGACGAAAAGCGAGTCCATGTCGCTCAAACGATGACGCGTGGCGACGGAACGTTACTGTCGACAGCTGAACAGCTTTTCCTGAACTTCAACCTGCTGTCGCGTCGCGTAGAACCATTCATGCCGGATGTGATGGCCGAGCTTGGACGCCGCGTCGGGACGGACAGGGGTAAATTCGATCCGGGCATTGTCAGCCGCCGAATGGGCATACCGAGAATAGTGTGAATTATCTGGTCTTCGTTGGTCTGTGTACAGCATCTTCATGTGCGTTAGTGAGGACGATCGACAAAATTGAGACAGCTTCGAAGTGACGATTTCAGAAGCTGTGCTTAAATCCGGCGTGCTGAGAAAATGACGGGCGGTTTCGGCGCGTTCTTTCCAAAATTATGCTACAGCTTGGAGTAGTTGTTGCCAAGATCCAATATAATGTTTGACCGACATCGTCTAATCTTGAGATGGGGACTTGTTAAGGGGTTCGGAGTTTCGACAGTAGGTGTTCGGCGCGGGCCGAGACGCTTGTAGGTTGCGCGGAACGCTTTTGACCCATAGTACGAGCCCTTGTCGCATTAAGCGCGACAGCTTGATTTTCCAAGGAACGATGGCTGCTTCGAGGAAGGCGATAGCGCTCCTTGAGCGTACGCGATGAATCGAGGCACATCGATCTTTGCCGCCCTGACATTGCAGAGCGCGACTTGGTCTCCGAGGACAGCGGCGCCGCAGCGGTTGCAGATGGTGCAGCGATGCACCGCCGCGAGCCCCAAGGCCGCCGGTGAGATTACCTCGATCTCCCCTATAGCCATGGCTGCTCCATGGGAGCGCAGCTTGTCGGTGATCAAGCGTTTCGGCGCGACGCCTTGCTTCTTCAGCAGCCGCGTCAGCGTGTGGCCAGGCTAAGGATAGCAGACTCCCATTTTTCCGCAGCGCCATTTAGAGGCTGATGTTTCCAACTCGTCGCACCTTCGCGGCCGCTTAGCCCCTCGGCCAAACCGCCTCGACGCCAAATTGACAGGTCCCTCCAGCTGACTTAGTTGCTAACTACTCGGCCTACGCGGGGCTCCATAGTGATATCGGTTCTGCCGGTTCGGTCACCACCCCCCTCTGCACCCTTGCCAGTTCCGCGTACGGGATATGGCATCGGATCGAATGTCCGGGCTGGGCCTCGGCCAACGGCGGTTCCTGGTGCTCGCAGATCGGGCCCAGCTTGCGCGGGCAGCGTGTGTGGAAGACGCAGCCTGAAGGCGGGTTGACGGCGCTGGGGATTTCGCCGTCGAGACGAATGCGTGCAGTCTCGGTCTGGTCGAGCTTGGGCACGGCCGACAGCAGCGCTTCGGTGTAAGGGTGATGCGGCCCGGAAAAGACTTCCTCCGATGGCCCGATCTCCATGATGCGGCCAAGATAGAGAACGGCGATCTTGTCGGAGAGGTAACGCACGACGCTAAGGTCGTGTGAGATGAAGATGTAGCTGACGTCCTCCTTCGACTGCAAATCGGCGAGCAGGTTGAGGATGGCCGCCTGCACGGAGACGTCGAGTGCCGAGGTCGGCTCGTCGCAGACAACGATGCGCGGATTGCCGGCGAAGGCACGTGCAATGGCAACGCGCTGCTTCAGCCCACCTGACAATTGACGCGGCTTGACGGCCAGATGCCGTTCGGTGAGGCGCACCGAGCGGACGAGGTCCTCGAGGCGCGTCTCCAGCGCCTTGCCGGACAGGCCGGCTAGCCGTTTTAATGCCCGGCTGAGAATGTGTCGGATCGAATGCGAGCGGTTGAGCGCCGAATCCGGGTTCTGGAAGACGATCTGCAGAGCCTTGACCTGATCGTCGCCACGGTTCTCCAACTTCGGTGCCAGCGCCCTGCCCTCGAGCTCGATCGTGCCGCCATCATCGGGAGGGACAAGGCCGAGCAGCATCCTGGCGAAAGTGGTCTTGCCGCTGCCGGATTCACCGACCAGCCCCAGCGTCTCGCCGGGCCGCAGATCGAGCGAGACATCCTTGACGGCGCACAAGGGATGGCCATGGCCGCCATAGGTTTTTTTCAGCCCCGCGACGCGCAGCACCGGTGCCGCCTCCTGCTTTGGCGCAGGCGCCACATCGCTGGGTGTGGCACGCGGCAGCGCTTGCGCCTTACCGTGATGGAAGCAACGCGACAGGCGCCTGCCTCGTTCGTCACTCAGATGATAGAGCGGCGGCAATTCTGCGCGGCAGCGGTCGTCTGCCAAGGCGCAGCGATCGGCGAAGGCGCAGCCTTTGATGTCAGCGCCGATGCCCGGCAGGAACCCAGGAATGGTGTCGAGGCGACCCTGGTCCTTGCGTTGGCCGCCGCGTGGCAAGCAGCGCAGCAGCGCCACCGTGTAGGGGTGGCGTGGATCGTTGAAGACGACATCGGTCGGCCCTTCCTCCACCAGCATGCCGGCATAGAGCACACCAACGCGGTCGCACATATTGGCGACGACAGCGAGGTTGTGGCTGATGAACAGGATCGACGCCGACAGCTCGCGCCGCAACTGGCCGATCAGGTCGAGCACCTCGGCTTCGACGGTGGCGTCGAGGCCGGTCGTCGGCTCGTCCAGGATCAGCATCGAAGGACCGTTGGCCAAGGCCATGGCGATCGCCACACGCTGCTGCATGCCGCCGGAGAGTTGGTGCGGATAGCGCTGCATGACGCTGACCGGGTCGGAGATGCGCACCCGATTGAGTATCGCGGTCGCCTTGTCGGTCGCCGCCTGTCCGGTGATGCCGGCGAGTTCGAAGATCTCGGTCAACTGACGGCCGATGCGCAACGACGGGTTCAGCGCCTTTCCGGGATCCTGATAGACCATCGACACGCTGTCGGCGCGGGCGCGTCGCAGCGCCTCGCTGTCGAGTTTCATGACATCCTTGCCGTCGAGCGCGATCGAGCCGCCGGTGATCGAGCCGTTGCGCGGCAGGTAGCGCACCACCGACAGCGCCACGGTGGATTTGCCGCAGCCGGATTCGCCGACCAGCCCATAGGCCTCGCCGCGGCCGATTTTGAAGCTGACATTGCGCAGCACCGCGCGGTTGCGGCGGCCGACGCGGTAGGCGACCGAGAGATCGTTGAGTTCGAGCGCGTTCTTGTCAGTCATTGAACGCTCCATGCACGCCGTCGGCCACTAGGTTGACGCCGACCACCAGCGAGCCGATGGCCAGCGCGTCGAACAGCACGGTCCACCAGAAGCCGCCGCCGATCATGCTGTAATTGGAGGAGATCGACAGACCCCAGTCGGGCGAGGGCGGCTGGATGCCGAAGCCCAGGAAAGACAGTGTCGCTACCGCGAAGATGGCGTAGCCGAGACGCACTGTCGTCTCGACCAGGATCGGTGGGATGACGTTGGGCAGGATCTCGACGAACATCGTATGCAGTGCACTTTCATGCCGGAGCTGGGCCGCAGCGACATAGTCGAGTTCGCGTTCAGCGAGCACCGCCGAGCGCACCGTGCGGGCAATGATCGGCGAAAAGCTCAAGCCGATCACCACCATGACGCTGATCTTCGAGGTGCCGAGCGCGACGATGGCGAGCAGCGCCACGATGACACCCGGGATGCACATGAAGGCTTCGAGTATGCGGCTCACGACATTGTCGACGATACCGCGGAAATAACCGGTGAGCAGGCCAAGTGCGGTACCGGCAACCGTCGCCAGCAAGGTCGCCAACGGTGCGACGGTGAGGATATCGCGCGAGCCGACGATGACGCGCGAGAACACATCGCGGCCGATCTGGTCTGTGCCGAACCAGTGTTCCCGCGAGGGCGGCGCAAGGGCGTTGATGATATCGTCGGCGAGCGGATCGTAGGGGACAAGATGCTGGCCAAACAGCGCGCAGACGATCCAGAAAAGCACGATGCTGAGCCCCGTCAGGAACATTCCTGACCTGAGCAGCGAATGCAGCACCTCGCCCCGAGGGCTGCGCCGCACGGTGTCCGGCGCGGAGATGCTGGCGGGAGTATCTGTCGCGCTCATTGCTCTGCTCCCAGCCGGATACGCGGATTGAGTACGGAATAGAGGAAGTCGGCGACGAGAGTGGCCACCGCATAGACGATGCCGATGATGAGGGTGCCGGCCTCCAGCATTGGGAAATCCTTGCCGCGTGCCGCGGTGAAGATCAGCGAGCCAATGCCCTGGTAGCGGAACAGCGTCTCGATCACGACAAGGCCCCCGATCAGGTAGCCGGTCTGCGTGGCAATGACGGTGATGGTCGGCAGCAGCGCGTTGCGCAGCACATGCCGCCAGATCACCGTGCGCCACGGCAGCCCCTTGAGCACGGCGGTGCGCGTATAATCGGAATCGAGCGCCTCGATCATGCCGGAGCGCGCCATACGGGCGATGTAGCCGAACAGCACCAGGAACAGCGGTAGCGATGGCAGGATCAGATAATAGATTTGGATGAAGACGCCGGCGCCTTTCGGCCAGGTGGCCGCGATCGGCAGCCAGCGCAGCCACACCCCGAAGATCAGGATCAAGATGATGCCGGTGACGAATTCCGGCAGCACCGTCACCGACAGGCCGCCGAGGCTGATGATGCGGTCGAGCGGCCGGTTGAGGTTGAGCGCGGCGATGACGCCGCCGAGGATGCCGAGCGGCACCACCAGCACAAAAGCGATCACCGCCAGCTTCAGCGAATTGCCGAGCGCGTCGATGACGAAGGGCGCCACCGGCGAGCGGAAGATATAGGAGGTACCCATGTCGCCGTGCAAGAAGTTCCAGATCCAGCTCGCATATTGGGTGAGCAGCGGGCGGTCGACGCCGAGCGTGTGATTGAGCGTGTCGACGGCGCGCTGGTCGGCGAACGGCCCCAATATGGCCCGGCCGACATTGCCGGGCAGCACCTGGCCGCCCAGGAACACCATGATGCTGAGTAGTAACAGCGTTACGAGCGAAAGAGCCACACGCTGGGCTAAGAAGGAGAGAATGGCGAATACTCCTATTGGAGCCAGCCCCATCCGGGAGCTGGCTGTTAGTGTATTGGTTTTCGCTTTTCGCTTAGGCCTTCGATGTCTTGTCGAGGAAAAGATGTCCAACCGGACTCGGTTGCACGCCGGTCACGCCCTTCGCGGTCGCCGTCAGGTAATCGGCGAAATAGCCGAAGATGATGGGCGTTTCCTCGAGCAGAAGCTTTTGGATCTTGCCCGCCGTTGCCTTCTGCTCCTCAAGATCGACAGCCGCGACGTAGCGGTCTACCAGCATGTCATAATCCTTGTTCTTGAAGTGTGCTGAGTTCCAGGTGCCGCCGCTCTTCAGCGGCGCGGAAAGCAAGACGTTCGGCACACCGCGGTGACCATAGTCAGTGATGCCCATTACCGAATCCAGCCAGTTCGATTTACCGAACACCGCGTCTCCGTAATAGGCGCCCTGGTCCATCATATTGAGGTCGAGTTCGATGCCGATCTCCTTGACCCAGTTCTGGATGAGCTGGGCGTATGCAGGGATTTCCATATAGCGTTGCGTAGTAAGCGTCACCTTGAAACCCTTGCCGGCGCCGGCTGCCTCCATCAACTGCTTGGCTTGCGCGAAGTCCTGCTTGCGCTGCGGCACGCTCGTATCGGTTGACGGATAGACCGCAGCGAACGGGCTGTCGTTGCCTATCGATGCCCGCCCTTTCATCAGGCCGGCAACCAGCTTGTCGCGATCGATTGAGAGCGCAATCGCGCGGCGCACGCGCGGGTCCTTGAACGGATCGGAATCACAGCGCATGTGCACTTGCCGACTCACCGTGGACTTCCGGCTAATGATGTCTACATTCGGATCGTTAAGCAGGCTGATGCCGGTCAAAGCCGGTAGCTGGTTGATGATATCGACCTGGCCGCCCTGCAGGGCCAGGATCTGCGGCTGGATGTCGTCGAAAAAAGTGAACTCGGTGCGTTCCGGCAACACCTTCGGCCCCCAGTAGTCATCGTTGCGCACGAAGGAGGCGCCGACCTTGGGCGTGTATTTTTCCAGTTTGAACGGACCGGTGCCGTCGAAGCTCTTCTCGTAGTCGCCCTTGTAGCTAGCAGGCAGAATGACGGCATTGTAATTATCCGACGACACCATGTAGGGGAAGTTGCCGTTGGCGGCGTCGAGATGGAATTCGACCGTGTAGTCGTCGACCTTCTTGGTCGCGCCCTTCTGCAGGATACCCTTGAAGACGGACAGCGCATTAGACGAGCCAGCCGGGTCGGCGAGCCGGTCAATGGTAGCCACCACGTCGTCTGCCTTCATTTCGCCGCCACTGTGGAACTTGACCCCTTTGCGCAGCTTGAAGGTCCATACCGTGCCTTTGTCATTCGGCTTCCAGCTTTCGGCCAAGACCGGCTTCAACACCAGGTCCGGGCCATCGACACAGAGGAACTCGCCCACCTGCTGCAGGAGCAGAGTGCCGCCGGCATCGGTGACGGTAATGGGGTCTATGGCTGCTGTCGGCATGCTGCAGGCAACCCGGACGGTGGCGCCCGGCGCGCCCTGCGCGCGGGCGAGCGATGGCATGCGGCCGAGACCGGCTGCCATACCTATGCCGCTGAGCAGCGGCAGCGACAGACCAAGCAGGCTGCCGTGGCGCACGAAATCCCGGCGGCTGACGCCACCGTCGACGAGACCGTCAACGAGATGATTTTCAAGCGGCGAACGATTGCGTCGGATCAAGTCGAGAATGCGATAATTCTTGCTCATTGGTTGTCACCTTCCCCTATTTGTTATGGCCGAAAAATGTATTCCAGTTGACTAAGTCCCGCGGATTTCTCCTAGTCTCGGGGTATTCATGCTCGCCTGTCGGCCGGGCGGCTGCTAGCCGCCCGATATTGGGGTATGTCGAGTTTGGCGTTGAGAACGTTGTAGAGTTCATCAATGGAGCGCCTCTTCGTCGTGAGGTCAGCCTGGACTTAGGTTACTGAACAAAACCAGCCCCGGGCCATGCGTAATACGGCCAAACATCTGCCGCGTATCCGCGCAGGCGCTCCGTGGTAAGAGCCGTGTGCAGCGATCGTTCGTCGATCAATTGACCGCGTGCACAATTCACTAGGAAGGCAGACGGCTTCATGACTGCCAGCTCAGCCTCGCCCAGAAGCTGGAAAGTATGGCCCGTGTGAGGGGTAGCTAGAACAACATAATCACACTGAGCGAGGACTGCATGGAGTTCCTCGATACCGTGCATAGAGTCGACATATTCGTCGTGCCGGTCCCTATTGCGTCGCACGCCGAGGACGCGCATATCGAATGCCTTTGCCCGCTTAGCAACGCGACTACCGATATTCCCGACGCCAATCACCCCTATGGTTTGTCCACTCAGCATCGCAGATCGAGTTTCCTGCGCGAAGAGTGGGAAGGACTTATATCGTTCTCGACTGGCCTCATTCTTAGCAATGGTCTGCTTTGCGAGCGCCAGAACAAACATCATTGACTGTTCCGCTACAGCGATTGCGTTGGCGCCCCGAATATTAGCCACTTTAATTCCGTACTGCTTTGCATGGGTGAGAAATCCTATCTCACCCAGGTCGTCGATGCCTGAGTGGAGCCAAGAAAGCATCTTTAGATTTTTTGCGATTTCTGGTATACCTTCTGGAATCGTCCAAGCAAGGAACACGTCCGCGGCGTGACGTTCAATACCCGAGTACGTGCATTCGAAGCGAGAGAAGTACTCGCCTTCAGGCACCACGACTTCTGTGCCGCTCGGCATCGCCGCTTTTATGTGTTGTAGCTCTTCATCCGTAGTGTGCCAGCGGCAAAGCACTTTCATCTCTTAAGCCCAAATGAGTTGCGTCCGATGTCATCGTCCGACCCCCGGGCGCTCAAGTCCAATGCAGTTTCGGTATGCATGGATCGCGATTCGAGATGCACGCTGTGGGGATCCTACGCTTGCCCCCCACAGCCTCCGCAGGGGCAGCAATCTGGAAGCTGAAGAACACAGCGGACGCTAGAAATCACTTCGAGGGTCACAGAGACGGCCCCGCACATGCAGTTTGCCGTCACGGTGCAGCCGCAGGCCGACGATCTCGCTATGTTGTCATCGATGTGAACCATGCAATAGGCCCGGACAACTTCAGCAAAGCTGACGAAGACTAGTCCGGCCGCCGTTTGGCCTCTCAGTATGTCTGGAACGTGCGGCAATCGCGTGCGTGACAACTGGGAGCTTCCGCCACAACTACCGCGGCCACGCCATCGACTTGAGCGTCTTGCGCGTTCCGCTCGGAAGTGCTTCGGCCCCCATAAGCCGTTCGACCTCTGTATTGCCATCTGTGCACCCGGAAAGATAAGAGAATACAAGACACTGAACTTTGAGGCCACGATGCTCGAGCGCCGCCTTTGCGCAGCAGACCCTACAACTTGTAACAGCCAACCCCTCAATTACGCAGTGTACTGGCGCGGTTCGTAGCCGCATCGTTCGCGGCCCAAGATCGACCTGCCAAGCCATGATCAGGAATTTATTTCTCTCAATCTTAACGCTTAAGTTCTGCAGGTCATCGCCTCAAGCATGATCCGCCAACTTGTCATATGGTCGTAAATAGGCAATCCCGTCATGTGGCGCAGCTTCGGTGCGAATTTCGGGAATACGTTGCATTCGAAGATGAATGCGCCGATGTGTTGAGCTGCGAGAAGGCGCTGCACTGCGTCTGTGAGATGGCGCTCGGTGTCAGAGTCAGGAATAGGTGCCATTCCTGTAGGACGCTTCAGTTCGCTCTCCACAAGCATGCTGTCTGAGATACCGTCGACTGCGATTCTCGCGCGTTCCTCAGGATCCCGAATGATCCCTAAGAGATCGGTCCCGACGTACTTCTCGTTAGCGACCACGATGCCGAGTTTGGCCTTGGGCGGCAGGTGCCGGATTACCGTCGGGGCTAAGAGGAGGCTCCCCGTGGCCACAGGCACCTTCACCGCCGCAGCGACTGCCTCCTGATATCGCACGGTATAGCCACAGGCCGAGCTGATCGCAACGGCACCGCGATCAACGAGGCGACGCGCTGCTTCGGCGTAAGCGCCATAGAGTCCCGGCTCGTCGTCCATAAGCGCCTGCCACCAGGCACCTGGGACCTGTTCAAAGATGACAGGGCGGCCATCGAATGTTTGGGGCCGAGGAAAGTTTGGGTGGCCGTTCCAGAGGCAGAGGATTCCGATCGGGCCCGCAGTATCCTGCTGTTGACAATGATCCTGCATTGTTTGCCGCTCCTTTTCTTTCGCACGCCGGATGCTCACTCTACTCAATCAGCAGGCGCAGTGCTGGTTGACTGCGGTTCAGACGGATTGAGTGGATGGCACATCAATCAAACTGTCGGGCTCGGATTAGAGTTAGTTTTTGCCCACTCGAACCTTTGCCAAACGGGAATTCCACGGCCTGGCTTCCTCCAAATCGCGGGCTACCCGGACGAGCGTAGACTCATCACCGAAGCGGCCTACGATCTGAATACCGATCGGCAACCCATCGGCGCTTTCTGCCAACGGCAAAGACACTGATGGTTGTCCAGTCACATTGAACACGCCAGTGTATTGGCAAATCGCCGTGTCAGCTTCGATGCTTTCTTCTGCGGAAAGCGCTGGGTTGGTGGCAGAATAGATGCCGCCATGCGGCAAAGCCACGATTGGCATCGTGGGGGTCAGCAAAATGTCGAAGGCATGGATCGCCTCGCCCACGCGAAAACGCATTCTCCGGAGCACCTCTTGTAAGTCCACCGCTCGAGAAACAGGTACATCACGACCAAAATCATACCATTTGAGGTTGCCTGGCTCCAAGGTATCAGCGCTGATAGTGCGCCCCATTGCCCGCGCCGCCCGTTCAAGTGCATTCGCGGACGCCTTCGCCTCGGCAAACGCTCTTCTGCTATATTCGACAGGCTCATATGGTGGGTCTATGTCAGTCACCATGTGCCCCATTTCCTGCAGAAGCTTTGCAGTAGTCTCGACACCGTGTAGCACTTCCGGCTCGAGTTCGACCGCGCCCCAACTCTTTCTTGCGACCCCGACACGCAGGCGACCGGTGGGCTGTGATAGCTCCTGCACATAGGAACGGTTCGGCTGTACGATGATAAACGGATCGCCGGCATGGGGACCGGAAAAAACGTCCAGTGCGGCGGCCATGTCGCGCACTGTTCGGCAGAGAACAAATGAGCGGGTGAGACCAAACCATGCGTCCTGGTTGTCCGGGCCGCCGGAAATGCGTCCGCGAGACGGGTTCAGCCCTACTAGACCGCACCACGATGCGGGGATGCGAATGGATCCCCCTCCATCGCTGCCATGGGCAATGGGAGTGATGCCGGCCGCCACTGCCGCTGCCGCTCCGCCTGAGGAGCCTCCCGCGGAGCGCTCCAAGTCCCATGGGTTGCGGGTGATGCCATTGAGAATCGATTCAGTCATTACGGTCGATCCAAGCTCCGGAGTCGCTGATCGTCCTATTGTCCGAAGCCCGGCTTCCCGGGCGCGACGAAAATAATAACTGTCGGTCTGGGGACGAAAGCCCTTGAACAAACGACTTCCCTTTTCCTGCAGGCGACCTGCTTCGGTTTCCCCGATATCCTTGCGAAGGAAAGGCACGCCATGGAAGATCCCTTCATTCGCCCCCGCACCGGTCTCTGCATCTTCGTAGAATTCAACTACGGCATTGATGTGCGGATTGACCTGGTCGTGCGCCTCGCGAGCTAGCCGCGTCAATTCCAAAGGAGTAACTTCACCCGAATGCACGAGAGAGGCCAAACCGGTGGCATCGTACGCTGCATATTCACTCAGCTTCATAGAAGTATTCCTTTTTAATCTGTTCGGCATCGGTTGGGCGCGTGAGCGAGCATGACTGATCATCACCGGACTAAGTACAAACGAGAAATAGCGATTGCCGACCTGCAGCGGCGGGCAATCGCAAGTCCCGATGTCGCAGCAGGTCGTACCTGCGGGAACCAGGCGCATGATTGCCATGATAGGCGTAGCCGCAAGGCCGGCGGACCGTAAGGCACTGCAGCAGCAAGGCCGTGCCTGGTATGCGTATGCGCTTGCTCTTCTCGTCAAGCTGTGCACGGCGGCGACCGGAAGCGGGCGTGCTCGACAGAGACGGGTCCGGTATCGGCTGGATTGGCGAGGCTCGTGGGAAGGCGTGCCAATGCGTAGCTCCTCTCGGTATGTCTGGCAGCCGATCTGCGCAAGCCGCCGGCACACTTATCGCAAAACTCATCCGCCTCATGCAGAAGTCAGACGAACAATGTGCTCCTCCACCTCCATCACCTCGAAGCATGCCACGCCGCAGCCTTGGTCCCGGCGCACATAGCGGCAACCGAAGGGCGTACCCGTCAGAAGCTGACGGAGCCGGAACCGACGCATGACAACCACCGCGACGGCTGCTCAGGGAGCTTGGCGCGTTCATCTTCGAAACAGTATCCCCGCACCAGCACGACGGAACTCGTCAGACTCAAGGACTTTGAGACGCTCGACGTGGCCACTGGCAACCGCATACCTCTGTGTCAGTCGGCAAGGAATGGGGACCTTGGATCGGCTGGCTAGTAGAGGATTGGTTCTCCCTTTCGCTTAGGCCTTAGAGGCCTTTTCGAGGAAAAGTTGT
>NZ_NSGB01000032.1:0-26775 GCF_002294785.1 Mesorhizobium sp. WSM3868
GCGCCGGCCACTTCCTCGCCTTCATCCATCTCGCCGCAGCTATGCTATGGATGCGCTGAATGTCGATTCAGCCTAGTTTCCCGCGCTGGAAATCCGGACGAAGGCGAGGACTTCGGCCTGGATTTTCGGCCATGCTTGTGCTGCGATCCAGCCTCACGCGGAGCAGGCCATGTCTTCTAAAATCAGAACCACTTTCCTGCCGTCAGGCGAAGCCGTTCCGGTGCTGGGTCAAGGCACGTGGAAGATGGGTGAGGACGGCCGGCGCCGCGCCGATGAGGTCGCGGCGCTAAGGCTTGGGCTGGATCTCGGCATCACGCTTATCGATACGGCGGAAATGTATGCCGGCGGCGGCGCCGAGGAGGTGGTGGCGGAAGCCATCGCCGGGCGCCGCGACGAGACTTTTCTGGTTTCCAAGGTGCTGCCGTCCAACGCCTCGCGCGCCGGCGTCAAGCGGGCCTGCGAGAACAGTCTGAAACGGCTCGCCACCGACCGCATCGACCTCTATCTGCTGCACTGGCCGTGCAGCGTGCCGCTGTCGGAAACGATCGAAGCCTTCGAGGCCTTGAAGGCGGCCGGCAAGATCCGCCATTGGGGCGTCAGCAATTTCGATACCGACGAGATGGAGGAATTGGTCGGCCTACCCTCCGGCGCCAACGTCCAGACCAACCAAGTCCTCTACAATCTCTCTCGGCGCGGTCCGGAATTCGACCTCGCGCCCTGGAGTCTTGAGCGCGGCATCGCGCTGATGGCCTATTCGCCGGTCGAGCAGGGCGCGCTGGCGCGCAACGCCAGGCTCGATGCCGTCGCTGCCCGCCACAACGCCACCGCAGCGCAGGTCGCGCTCGCCTGGGTAATGGCGCAAAAAGGCGTCGTTGCCATCCCGAAGGCCAGCCGGCAGGAGCATGTCCGCCAAAATGCTGCGGCGCTCGACATCGTCCTAACAGCGGAAGACCTTGCTGAACTTGACCGCGCCTTTCCGCCGCCGACGCGCAAGCGCGGGTTGGAGATGATCTAGGCGCGCTCGCAATGACGCTGGAAAGCCTTATTTCGCCGCCAGCCCCTTAAGCCTGTAGAGCGCCTCCAGCGCCTCGCGCGGCGTCATTTCGTCGGGGTTGATCGCCCCCAGTGCTTCGCCCAGGACATCGTTCTTCGCCGGCTTCGGCGCTTCGAGCTTCACCGCCACCGAAAACAGCGGCAGATCGTCGACCAGCCGGTTGGTCTTGCCGGAAACCTCGCCTTCCTCGAGCTGGTGCAGCACTTGCTTGGCGCGCGCCACCACCGCTTCCGGCAGTCCGGCGAGCCGAGCCACCTGCACGCCGTACGAACGGTCGGCGGCACCCTTGCCGACCTCGTGCAGGAAGACGACATCGCCTTCCCATTCCTTGACCCGCATGGTGACGTTGGAGAGCCGCGAAAGCTTGCCGGCCAGCGCCGTCATCTCGTGGAAATGTGTGGCGAAGATCGCACGACAACGGTTCTTCTCATGCAGATATTCGACCGCCGCCCAGGCGATCGACAGACCGTCGAAGGTCGCGGTGCCGCGGCCGATCTCGTCAAGGATGACCAGTGCCCGCTCCCCGGCCTGGTTTAGGATCGCCGCGGTCTCGACCATCTCGACCATGAAGGTCGAGCGGCCGCGCGCGAGATCGTCCGAGGCGCCGACGCGCGAGAACAGCCGGTCGACGACGCCGATATGGGTGCTTTCGGCCGGCACGAAGGAGCCGGTCTGGGCAAGGATGGCGATCAGCGCGTTCTGCCTCAGGAAGGTCGACTTGCCGCCCATGTTCGGGCCGGTGAGCAGCCAGATGGCGCCGGCCTTTGCCCCGTTTTCAGGCGAGAGGTCGCAGTCATTGGCGACGAACGGACCTTCGCCTGATCGCCTGAGCGCCTGTTCGACCACCGGGTGGCGGCCGCCGGCAATCTCGAAGGCGAGGCTGGAATCCACGACCGGCCGGCACCAGCCCTCGCTTTCGGACAGCAGCGCCAAGGCCGACGATACGTCGAGGACTGCAAGTGCCTCGGCCCCGGCGCGGATGCTGTCGGCCTCGCTCACCACTTCCGCCGTCAGCCGGTCGAAGGTGGCAAGCTCGATGCTCAGCGCCTTATCGGCGGCATTGGCGATCTTCGATTCCAGCTCCGCCAGTTCCGTCGTGGTGAAGCGCATGGCGTTGGCCATGGTCTGGCGATGGATGAAGCGCGCCTTCGCAGCGTCGCTGCCGGTCATGATCGAATGATGGTTGGCCGTCACCTCGATATAGTAGCCGAGCACATTGTTGTGCCGGATCTTCAGCGAGCGGATGCCGGTCTCTTCGATCAACGAGCGCTCCAGCCCGGCGATCACCTTTCGCGACTCATCGCGCAGCGCCCGCATCTCGTCGAGCTCGGCATTGTAGCCCGATCGCACGAAGCCGCCGTCGCGCCTGATGAGCGGCAATTCGTCGTCGAGCGCCTCGCTGAGATGGCGGGCGAGCGCCTCAGGCAAGCCATGGATCGCCGCGAGCGCCGCGGCGAGTTCGGCGGGGAGCGGCGTCGTCGCAAACAGTGCGGCGATCGCGCCCGCGGCCTCGAAGCCGGCGCTGAGCGCGCCAAGGTCGCGCGGGCCGCCGCGGTTGAGCGCCAGCCTGGAGAGCGCCCTCGGCATGTCAGCGACACTTTTCAGGTTCGTTCGCAATCCCTGGCGAAGCCGCGCTTCGGCGCGAAAGAACGACACCGAATCCAGCCTAGCGGAAATCAATGCCGGGTCGGTCAGCGGCGCCATCAGCCGGTCGGCGAGCAGTCTCGCCCCGCCCCCGGTCACGGTTCGGTCGATCGCCTTGAACAGCGAGCCTTCGCGGCTGCCGGATAGCGTGCGCAGGAGTTCCAGATTGGCGCGCGTCGCCGGGTCGATGAAAAGCGTCGAGCCGTTCTCCTCGCGCTCGGGCCGCGACAGCGGCGGCCGTTCGGCCTTCTGCGTCTTCTCGACATAGGCGATGGCGCCCGAGATGGCCGACAGCTCGGCACGCGAAAAACTGCCGAAACTGTCTGGGGTCGCCACCTCGAAGAAGCGGGCGATGCGGCCCGTGGCCGACGCCGAATCGAACAGCGATGGCGGCTGCGGGTTGGCGACCCGGCCGAGCACGTCGAAGACCGGCCGCAGCTCCGCGTCATGGAACACCGGCTCGGCGACAATCAGCTCGCGCGGATCGACGCGGAAAATGTCGGCAAGCAGCCGTTCGGCCGAGGTTTCAGCCACCCGAAACGCGCCCGTCGAGATGTCGATCCAGGCAAGCGCGAAACTGCCTTGGCTGGCTGCATTGCCGCCCTTCACTCGCCCCAGCGCCATCAGGAAGCTCGACTCCGAGGGTGCAAGCAGCTTGTCCTCGGTGATGGTGCCCGGCGTGACCAGCCGCACCACGTCGCGGCGCACCACCGATTTCGAGCCACGCTTCTTGGCTTCCGCCGGGTCCTCGATCTGCTCGCACACGGCAACGCGGAAGCCCTGCGCGATCAGCTTCTGCAGATAATCGTCCGCCGCATGCACCGGCACGCCGCACATCGGGATGTCGTGGCCCTGGTGCTTGCCGCGCCGCGTGAGCACGATGCCGAGCGCCTGGCTCGCCTTTTCGGCGTCGTCGAAGAACAGCTCGTAGAAATCGCCCATGCGGTAGAACAGAAGCGAATCCGGGTTCGCCGCCTTGATCTCGATATACTGCTCCATCATCGGCGTGACGCCGCCCATGGTGGGCGCCGGCGTCGTCGTTTCCTGGGCGTCGGTATCGGTCGGCATGTGCATGTTCATGCCCGAACGCTAGCAGATGTGGCAGGGCGGTTTAATGCCGGAGGCTCGAAAAGCAGGGGAAAGCGCGAGCCATGCTGCCAACTCGCCGTCAATCGGTCCGCCGCATTGCCGGCCTTCTGCGTTGAAGCAGCTTCGCCCGGCTTGTCGGTTTACAGTCGCCGCGTGTAGCCTTAATCGGTGGGAACTATAAGCAAGCAGCCGTCCCAAGCGGTGCCGCACAGGCGAGGAAATCAAAAGCATCATGGCCAGGAAAACCGAAAGCAGCGGACCCTCCGTCAGCGCGCAGGAGGCGCTCGAATTCCACGCCATGGGTCGGCCGGGCAAGCTGGAGATCGTCGCCACCAAGCCGATGGCGACGCAACGCGATCTGAGCCTCGCCTACTCGCCGGGCGTCGCCGTTCCTGTGCGCGCAATCGCGGAGGATCCAAGCCGCGCCTTCGACTACACGACGCGCGGCAACATGGTCGCCGTCATCTCCAACGGCACCGCAATCCTCGGTCTTGGCAATCTCGGCGCCCTGGCCTCGAAGCCGGTCATGGAAGGCAAGTCGGTGCTGTTCAAGCGCTTCGCCGATGTCGATTCGATCGACCTCGAAGTGGCGACCGAGGACGCCGACGAATTCATCAACTGCGTGCGCTTCCTCGGACCTTCCTTCGGCGGCATCAATCTCGAGGACATCAAGGCGCCGGAATGCTTCATCATCGAGCAGCGGCTCCGCGAGCTGATGGACATCCCCGTCTTCCACGACGACCAGCACGGCACCGCCATCATCTCGGCCGCCGGGCTCATCAACGCGCTGGAGATCACCGGCCGAGACATGAAGACCACGAAAATGGTCTGCAACGGCGCGGGCGCAGCGGGCATCGCCTGTATCGAATTGATGAAGGCGATGGGCTTTTCGCCGGAGAATATCATCCTTTGCGACACCAAGGGCGTGGTCTTTCAGGGCCGCACCGAAGGCATGAACCAGTGGAAGTCGGCGCATGCGGTCAAGACCGAGGCGCGCTCGCTCGCCGAGGCGCTTGACGGCTGCGACGTTTTCCTCGGGCTCTCGGCCAAGGGCGCGCTGACCCCCGCCATGGTGCAGTCGATGGCCAAGAACCCGATCATCTTCGCCATGGCCAATCCGGATCCGGAGATCACGCCCGAGGAAGTCGGCGAGATCCGCACCGACGCCATCATGGCGACCGGCCGCTCGGATTACCCGAACCAGGTCAACAATGTGCTGGGTTTCCCTTACATCTTCCGCGGCGCGCTGGATGTCAGGGCCACCACCATCAATGACGAGATGAAGATCGCCGCCGCACGCGCCCTGGCCGAGCTGGCGCGCCAGGACGTGCCCGACGACGTCGCCGCCGCCTATCAGGGCAACCGGCCGAAATTCGGCCCCAACTACATAATCCCGGTGCCGTTCGATCCGCGCCTGATCTCGGCGATCCCGCTTGCCGTGGCCAAGGCCGCGATGGAGTCCGGCGTTGCCCGCAAGCCGATCCTCGATCTCGACCGCTACGCGCATGAGCTCTCCGCCCGCCGCGATCCGATCGCCTCGACCTTGCAGCGCATCTATGACCGCGTCCGCCGCCAGCCAAAGCGCATCGTCTTCGCCGAAGGGGAGGAGGAGCAGGTGATGCGCGCCGCCGTCTCCTATGTGAACCAGAGGCTGGGCACGGCGATCCTGCTCGGCCGCGACGACGTCATCAAGGAGAATGCCCGCAACGCCGGCATCGAACTCAACAAGCAAGGCCTCGAGATCATCAATGCCAGGCTGTCGCGCCGCAATGGGATCTACACCGATTATCTCTACGAACGTATGCAGCGCAAAGGCTACCTGTTCCGCGACTGTCAGCGCCTGATCAACAACGACCGCAACCATTTCGCCGCCTGCATGGTGGCGCTGGGCGACGCCGACGGCATCGTTACCGGCGTGACCCGCAACTATTCCACCGCGCTCGACGACGTACGCCGCGTCATCGACGCCAAGCCAGGCCACCGCGTGATCGGCGTCTCGATCGTGCTGGCAAGGGGCCGCACCGTGCTGGTTGCCGACACCGCCGTGCACGACATGCCGAATGCCGAGCAGATCGCCGACATCGCCGAGGAGGCGGCCGGCTTTGCCCGCCGCATGGGCTACGAGCCGAGGATTGCCATGCTCGCCTACTCCACCTTCGGTCATCCGCAGGGCGAACGCTCCGAGCGCGTGCAGGAGGCGGTGCGCATCCTCGATAAGCGCCGCGTCGACTTCGAATATGACGGCGAGATGGCCGCCGACGTGGCGCTGAACCCGCGCGCCATGGCGCAGTACCCGTTCATCAGGCTGACCGGTTCGGCCAATGTGCTGGTGATGCCCGCCTTCCACTCGGCCTCGATTTCGACCAAGATGCTGCAGGAACTCGGCGGCTCGACCGTCATCGGCCCGCTGCTGGTCGGTTTGAACAAGCCGGTGCAGATCGTCTCGCTCAACGCCAAGGACTCAGACATCGTCAACATGGCCGCGATCGCCGCCTATACGGCGGGGAACTAATGCATGTCGCCCAGCAGTATGCTCGGTTCTGGGACAACGACATGCATCAAATCAAGGACTTAAAGCGCGTCGTCTGAATCCGTTTCAGCGCGACACGCTTTAAGGCGCGATTTGCACGGGACCTTCGCCGACCCGAAGGCAAAAAGGCCCGCGGCGGACGCCGCGGGCCTTTTCAGTAGGTTGGGAGGTCCGATCAGAACGAGCGCTGGAAGCGGAGGATACCGCCGAGGCTGCTCTTTTTGTTGGCCTTGGTCCAATTGTTGAAGTCGGCGTCGCCGAATTTGCCAGCGTTGAGGTAATCGACTTCGGCCGTGACCGTGAAGCCGGGCACGACGGTATAGGCAACGTTGGCGGCGACACCCAGGTTCTTCCATTCGTCATACGAGATCTGGGCGTTGAACGCGGTCTTGTCGTTGAACTTGTAGGTGCCACCGCCCCAGATTGCCCAGTTGCCGCCCCACTGCTTGTAGAAGCCGCGACCGCTGGCATCGATGGCGTTGCCGGCATTGTCATTGAGGTTGTCGTCGGTGCCGTAGCCGCCCATGACGAACAACGTCAGTTCCTTGCTGACATTGACGTCCAAGCGAACCTTGCCGGCGACTTCCTCGTAATTGCTGTCATAGGCGACGACGCCGGTGACCGCACCCCAGTCGCCCTTGTACTTCACGCCGCCGACGACATGCGGAACATAGCTGTCGATGGTGCCGACCCTGCCAGCGCCTTCTTCGAGCGAGACCAACCCAGTGAAGCCGTTGCCTGCATCGAAATAGTACTGAACGACGTTGCTCTCCTGGCCGCCATACGGGACCAGCGTATCCTGGATGACGGCGCCGGCATAACCGATGAACGTATCGAAAGCCGTATCGTCCTTACCGACGCGGAGACCACCGAGTTGGATCCAGGCGAAGCGCAGCGAGAGCGCTTTGTTACGGCCCTGCCAATCGTCCGCATTTGAAGCGTTCTGATTGAGAAAGTCGCCGTTGCTGTTGCCGTAATTGAAGCGGGTCTCGGTGTAGGTCTTGAGGGTACCGAGTTCGGTTTCCTGACCGGTCCAGGTCTTCAGCGTGAAGCGGGTGTTCTTATAGAAACTCGAATGCGTGCTGCCGGCGTCCTGATGGTCTGGCACATGGTTGACACCGTCGAGGGAACCGACATCGCCGACGCCGATGTCGTAGCGGACGTAGCCTCCGATGCGCAGGCAGGTCTCGGTGCCGGGGATATAGAAGTAACCCGCGCCGTAGACGTCGCAGATCTTGACGTATTCGGCCGGTTCCGGCTCGGCGACGGTGACCGCGTCGGCGGCGCGGGCGCCCGAAACTGCGACCAAGGCCGCAGCGGAGCCGAGTAGAAGGCTCTTGATGTTCATTTTCTTGAATCTCCAGTCAAAGGTTCAAGACAGGTTTGCGTATGACCCCACAGGCTCCGCTGCCCCTGTCCCCATCGTTGAAAAAGTCGCGCACCGGCGCCGCTTCTTCGCCCTCGACATGGCCTAATTGGCTGTCGTTAACAACAGAGATTGTGTCTGAAAAACGCCTTTTGGACTCTTATGGAAGTCTTGTTGCGCAAATATCACGTCACATATTTGAAAGAATGGCACATATTGCACAATATATACGTTAGAGATGGTATTTTTGACTTTGAAATGTCCCATATGTGCCGTTTATTACGGTTTTATGACAAATGTATAACCGCCTAATGACTCTTGAAGCGGCGCACAAAAACGTGGACCAGCATCCGTGAAAATGGGGGATCAGGACAGGTTGCGCGCGACGCGAACCACATCCTCGATCATGTCCTCGCGCAGCATTTCGATGGGGGTGCGGCCATCGAGCTCGGGGGAAGGCCGGGTCAGCCAGAACCAAGCCAGCCTCGGATTGGTGATGGCTGCCAACACCTCGCCTATACCCGGGGCCGGCCTGCCGTCGACGAACTGGGCGAGCGGGAAGACATGCTTGCGGCCGCCTTTGCGCAGCGCGACGACCTCACAGCGCCTTTGCCAGCGATGCAGGGTCGAGCGCGGGATCTGGAATCTTTCCTCCAGGTAGGTCGACCCCGCAACTTCGCCGGCCCAGTCTTCGATGAGCATCGACTGGAGATCGGAGGCTCGCTCGGCCAAGGGCGGGGAGGCGGGCCTGGCAGGCCGGATCGTCGGGCATTCGTCCATGGTGTCGGCGTCTGCCGGGTCGGCGCGCGCGATTCTTTCCGCCATCGCACGGAAAAACGCTGAGGTCAGCCCGGTCCAGCTGCCCTTGAAGGAGGTGATTGCAAGCCGCTGCGCCTGTGGCAGGAAGGGAAGGGCGGCGGCAACGCTGCCGGCAATCGCGCTGGCGGAGGCCAGGGCTTCCGCGTCCAGCAAAACGCCGTGCTGCATCAAAGCTTGTCGCACAACCTCGGCCACAAGGCCGGCCAAGGCGTCTTGCGAAATTCCGTCAGGCGGATTCTGAAATCTGGTCATGCATCTGTCTTGCGCGCCGCGCTCCTCTCAAGCTGGGGCCGGTCGTTGAACGGCTACAGCGGAAAGCGGCAATCGCAATGGTGACGGACGCAGCGACCGTGAAGGTTGCTGTCTTGCATTTTTTTGACACCCCAACTGCTGCGGGCGCCCGAAATGTCAGTCGCGGAACGCCCAATGTGCCTCTAGGAGCGATCTATGACAGCGGCGCGACAGCCGGGTTCATTTGGCGCCCGACCGGGATGACGCAGCGGAACTAAAGCAGGCCCGCCTGTTCCGCTTCGCGGCGCAGATTCTGGCGCGGCCGCGGACCGATCTGCTGGATCACCAGCCCGGCCGCAAGCGAGCCGAGGTCGCCGCAATCCTGGAGGCTGCGTCCGGTCGTGTATCCATAGAGGAAACCGGCGGCATAGAGGTCGCCCGCGCCGGTCGTGTCGACCAGTTCCTTGATCGTGGTCGCGCGGATAGTGACGGTCTCGTCGCCCCGCACGATCACCGAGCCCTTTTCCGAGCGGGTGACGGCGGCGATCTTGCAATCCTTGCGTATCGCCGCCAGCGCGTCCTCGAAGGAAGCGGTCTGGTAGAGCGACTTGATCTCGTGGCTGTTGGCGAAGACGATGTCGACCGTGCCGGAGCGCATCAGATCGAGGAACTCGTCGCGGTAGCGGTCGACACAGAAGGAATCCGACAGCGTCATCGACACTTCGCGCCCCGCCGCATGCGCCAGCCTCGCGGTCTGCCGGATCGCTTCCTTGGCGCGCGGCGGATCCCACAGATAACCCTCGAAATAGGTGACCTTGGCGCCGGCCGCCTTGTCGGCCTCGACGTCCTCCGGCCCCAGCTCGACGCAGGCGCCGAGATAGGTGTTCATCGAGCGCTCGCCGTCCGGCGTGACGAAGATCATCGAGCGAGCCGTCGGCGGCTCGCCTTGCAGTGGCTTGGTGTCGAAGGCCACGCCCTGGGCGCGGATATCATGGCTGTAGATGTCGCCGAGCGCATCGTTCGACACCTTGCCGAAAAAGGCGGCGCGGCCGCCAAAGCTCGCCACGCCCGCCGCCGTGTTGCCGGCGCTACCGCCTGAAGCTTCGATCGCCGGTCCCATGCGGCTGTAGAGCAGCTCGGCGCGCCTGGTGTCGATGAGGTTCATCGCGCCCTTGATGATGCCGTTGGTTTCCAGAAAGGCCTCGTCGCATTGCGCGATGATGTCGACAATGGCATTGCCGATGCAAAGCACGTCATATTCCGGCATCAATGTCTCCGCCAACGACTGTCCGGCTTTCTGCCACGCCGGCCGCGCGCGGGTCTAGCGGCTCGCAGCCGCTTTGCCTACCCCGAAAATCGGCACCGGTTTCCGCTTCGCCGACTTCCGGCCGGTTGCTGCGGCAGCCGTCGCGCCGAACTGGACCATATCGTTAGAGGCGACGGCGGCTATGGTTGGAGCGTCATCGAAACATCTAAGCCGCGGTGTGAGCTAGAACGGACCGTCGAAACAGGCTGAAGGCGCGAAATCCCATGTCCGATAAGACCGAGATGACGACCGAGCTGGCGCTGCTTGGCCTGCTGGCGGTGTTGTGGGGTGCCTCCTACACCTTCATCAAGATCGGCGTCGAGACGATCCCGCCGGTGACCTTCATCGCCGGGCGCACGCTGATCGCCGGCGGCATTCTGCTTGGCCTCATCCGCTGGCGCGGCCTTGTCATGCCGCGGGAGGTGGTCATGTGGCGCCGCTTCATGTTCCAGGCCTGCCTCAACAGCGTCATCCCGTTCACGCTGATCGCCGCCGCCGAACGTTCGATCGACGCCGGCCTTGCCACGATCCTCAACGCGACGTCGCCGATCTTCACCTTTCTGCTGACGGCGCTGATCACCCGCCACGAGCCGGTGACATTGCGCAAGCTGGTCGGCGTCGGCGCCGGCATCGCCGGCATTTGCCTGATCGTCGGCACCGAGGCGCTTGGCGGCATCGGCCATCAGCTCTGGGCGCAGCTTGCGGTCGTCGCAGCCACCGTCTGCTATGCCGGTGCCGCCATCTTTGGCCGAAACTTCAGAGGTCTGGATCCTATGGTGCCGGCCGCCGGCTCGATGGTCTGCGGCGCCGCGATCCTGATCCCCTTGAGCCTCGTCTTCGACCGGCCCTGGACGTTGACGCCGTCGACGGAATCGATCCTGGCGCTCTTCGGGCTTTCGGTCTTCTCCACCGCGCTCGCCTTTTCGATTTTCTTCCGGCTTATCCACACGCTGGGCTCGGTCGGCACCACCTCGCAGGCTTATCTGCGCGTGCCGATCGGCGTCGGCATGGGCGCCGTCTTTCTGGGCGAAAGCCTCGGGCCGAGCGCCTGGCTCGGCATGGGCTTCGTCGTCGTTGGCGTCGCGGCCATGACCATCCCGGCAAGACTGGCCAGGCTTGCGCAATAATGCATGTCGCCCAAAAGTGCATGGCGGTTTTGGGAGGACGACATGCATCGAGACAAACCTAAGGCGCGTCGACGCGACGCGCTTTAGTTGCGCCGCTTAGCAAGCCGGCCTATCTCGGGAACGACGTTCCTCTGTAAGGGCTTGGACCTGCCGTGATCCTCGACGCCGCCCGCGCCGCCGCCAGCCGGCTGTTCTCACCTGAATTCCGCTCCGTCTTTCTGAAGACGCTGGGCCTGACGCTGCTCGCCTTGGTGGCGCTTTGGTTCGGCATCGAGAGCCTGCTCGAATGGCTGGCATGGCCGTGGCTGCAGACATTTGTGCCCGGCCTGCCGTCCTGGGCAGGATGGCTGAGCGGCATCATCGCCGGCATCCTCTTGGCAATGGGCATGGCGCTGCTCGTGGCACCCGTGACGGCGATCGTCGCAGGGTTGTTCCTCGACGATATCGCCGAGGTGGTCGAGCGCACCGACTATCCCGGCGATCTGCCCGGCCGCGCCGTGCCGGTGCTGCAGTCGATGGCGCTGGCGATAAAATTCTTTGGCGTCGTGATCCTCGGCAACATCGTCGCCCTGCTGCTGCTCCTGGTGCCGGGCATCAACCTCGCCGCCTTCTTCATCGTCAACGGCTATCTGCTGGGCCGCGAATTCTTCGAGTTCGCCGCCATGCGCTTCCGCCCCGAGGCCGAAGCCAAGGCGCTGCGCCGGAAGTATGCGGGCACGGTATTCCTGGCCGGACTGCTGATCGCGGTCTTCCTTGCCGTGCCGCTGCTCAATCTTTTGACCCCGCTCTTTGCCGCCGCCATGATGGTGCATCTGCACAAGGCGGTTTCGGCGCGGGACCCGGTCCAGCGCAATTTCAGGAAAAGCGCGTAGCGGTTTTTCGTCCGGAAATGCGCAACAAGGAGATAGAGCGGTTCGGTGTTTCCGTGAAACGCTGAACGCCCTAATCCTGCTCGGTACCGCCCCCGCGGAACAGCGCCTGCAGCTTGCCGAACGGCATCGCCGAACGGGTGAAGCCGAAGGTGCCGTCCTGCTGGATTTCCCGCGCAGCGGTTTCCAACATGCCAAAGGCGAAATTCGTCAGCCATGGCCCGAGCGAGACGCGTTTTACGCCGGCCGCAGCAAGGTCGGCCACGGTGAAGCCGGGTCGCGCCATGACATTGACCGGCTTGCTGACCGCGGAGCAGACCGTCCGCACCGCGTCGATGTCGCTCAGGCCCGGCGCATAAAGCACGTCGGCGCCGGCTTTCTCGAAAGCCTGCAGACGGTTGATCGTGTCGTTGAGATCGGTCTTGCCCCAAAGGAAATTCTCGGCCCGCGCGGTGAACACGAAATCGTGCTTCAGGGCGCGCGCCGCCTCGGCGGCCGCGGCGACGCGTTCGACAGCATGCGAGAACTCGTAGATCGGATTCTCGTGATCGCCGGTATGGTCCTCGATCGAGCAACCGGCAAGGCCGGCGGCTTCCGCCGCGAAGATGGTTTCTGCCGCCTGCTCGGCGCTGTCGCCCTTGCCGCGCTCGAGATCGGCCGAAACCGGCAGGTCGGTTGCCGCCGTCACTTCGCGGCAATGGTGGATCATGGCCTCGAATGTCACCGCGCCGTCGGGCAGGCCGCGCGAGAAGGCGAAGCCGGCGCTGGTCGTGGCCAGCACCTTGAAGCCGAAGGAAGCCAGAAGCTTGGTCGTGCCGACATCCCAGGGATTGGGCATGACGAAGGTCGAGGCGTGCAGATCGCGAAAAATCTTGCCCTTGTCCATGGCGGGTCCTCAATCATGGGTCGTGGGGGGAATTTATCGCGGTCGCCCCGCTCGGGCAAACGAATGCGCTCGGCTCAGAAGTGTTTCTCGTTCTCTGCTGACAACCGTTTGAGGGCGTCTGAACCCGCCACGTAGCGCGACGCTTTCTTATCCCAATGATAGATGACTGAAATGTCTTTCGAGGACGCCTCGGGCGCCGCATCGTCGCAGCTTTCGCCGCTTGGTATCGTGGCATCGGTCACCGTCACCTTGATGGCTGCATGCGCCCGGCCACCGGCAATGGCCTTAAAAGCGATGTCCTGCTTGCGGCTGTAGGTGCATAGCCTTTCATCGAACGTGTAGATCATGTCGATCAGTTCGAAGTTGTCGTTGCGCACCATGATCAGCGGCGTGATCACATAGCCCTGGCTGGAATTGAAATGCGTGCTCATGGTGGTGAGGATATCGTCACCGGCGCCGACCGACAGTTTGTTCGGTTCGCGAAAATAGGTGCTGCGATCGACGGCGACATTGACCGCGTCGAGCAGCGCCGGCTTGCCGCCGGTCAGATCGTAGAGCGCCAGCACCGCATAGCCCTCGGCGCTGTCGGGAGAGTCGCCGAGATCGAACAGCATGGTCAGCCGGTCCTTGCCGCCGGCCTTGATGGCAAGCACCGCAGCATTGGGCAGGCTTGACGTTTCAGGCGGCGAGCCACCGCTGTCCGGACCGGCGACGTGACGCATTTCGATCGGCAAGCCGCCGTGGTAGAAGCCGTCGGCGTTCAACGCCAGATCGGGGATGACCATCCTGGCGAGGTCGAGATAGGTGACGTCCTTGTGGCCCGGGATGGCGCTGGCAAAGTCCGGAAAGCTGACATTCTCCGCGCTCGCCGGGCCCCAAAGCCATGACAGAAGCACAAGAGCGAGGGCGAGGCGAAGCAGGGTGGATTCCATGGGTGGGAGCCGCCGGCTGTTTGACGGCTGCACGCTAGCACGGAAGATTTCGCCGAACAGCCCGGAGCAATTCCAGGAAGAATGTGAAACAGTTTTCCGTCCGGAATTGCGTAAAAACAAATAGCTGGAGCGGGTCGGCAATTCGACGAAAGCGGAACCGCTCCAGTGTCCGATCAAAGGATCGGCACCAGTCCTGCGAGGTCGCGCATGTCGTCGAACAGGACGCCGCCGGCTTCCGCCAGCCCGTCGCGGTCCGAGAATGGATCGGCGTGATAGGAAAACACGCGCATGCCGGCGGCAATGCCGGCCTGGGTGCCGGCGACGCTGTCCTCGATGACGATGCAGTCGGCCGGCGCGAAGCCTATCGTCTTTGCCGCATGCAGGAAAAGGTCCGGGAACGGCTTGCCGCGCCCGACCATGGTCGAGGAAAACATGGCGTGCTCGAACAGCGGCAACAAGCCGGTCTGCCCGAGCGTGATATGCATCTTCGAAACCCGCGCCGACGAGGCGACGCAATAGGCAATACCGGCGGCGCGCACCTTTTCGATGAAATCGCGCACGTGAGGGATCGCCTCGACGCCATGCGCGAACAGATCCGGCAGGCCGGCGTTCCAGCGTTCGACGAAGTCGGCGCCGAGCCGGGCCTCGGTCGCCTCTTCGATCTCTTTCTGCACCGAGGCCATGCTGCGGCCCGAGAAGGTCTTGCGGCAATATTCGAATGTGGTTTGAAAGCCCGCTTCACAAAGCCAGTCGGCGAGGCGCCGATTGGCAAGGTTCTCGGTGTCGACCAGAACCCCGTCGCAATCGAAGATGACCAGTTTTGGGACTTGCATCTAGGCGGTGCCGGTCGATCCGAAACCGCCGGCGCCGCGCCCCGTGCCGCCGGCGAGCGCCCGTTCTTCGCCGGCCACCTGCGTGACTGCCGCAAACACGATCTGCGCGATCCGCATGCCGCGCGTCACCGCGAAGTCCTCATCGCCAAGATTGACGAGCAGCACTTTCACCTCGCCGCGGTAATCGCTGTCGATGGTGCCGGGCGTGTTGAGCACGGTCAGCCCATGTTTGAAGGCGAGGCCGGAGCGCGGCCGCACCTGGCCTTCCATGCCTTCCGGGATTTCCACGATCAGCCCGGTCGGCACCAGCGCGCGTTTTCCGGGCAGGATAAGCAGCGGCCGGTCTTCCGGCACCGCGGCTCGCAGATCCATCCCGGCCGCGCCCGCGCTTTCATAGGTCGGCAGCGGCAAGCCCTCGCCATGCGGAAGCCTGACGAAACCGACGGTGGGGCCGATGACGGAGGAAGGATAGACAGCCGTGCGCATGAGCCCATTCCTATCGGCGCGGCTGCCGATTCGGTCAACCCGGCCGCGACGCTATCAACGCCTTTCTTTCAATGCGGTTCCGCGTCAGCGCAACTCCACCGGAACGACGGTCGTCTCCTTGATCTCCTCCATGACGAAGGAAGCGGAGACGTCCGAGAGCGGCACCTTGGCGATCAGCCGCTGATAGAGCCTGTCATAGGCTTTCACGTCGGCGACGCGGGCTCTCAGCACATAGTCGAGGTCGCCCGACATGCGGTAGACGCCGGTGATCTCGGCAAAGCCCGTCACCGCCGCCCGGAACTTTTGCAGCCAGTCCGGGTCATGGTTCGACGTCCGGATCAGGATGAACACCGAAAGCCCGAGTCCAAGCTTGTCGGCATCGACCAGCGCCACGCGCCCGGTAATGACGCCCTCCTCCTCCAGCCGCTTCACGCGCCGCCAGCAGGCGTTGCGGGACAAGGCCACGCGCTCCGACAACTGGTCGACGGAAAGCGTGCCGTCGCGCTGCAGCTCGGCCAGCAATCTCCGATCGGTTTCGTCGATATCAAACGCCATTCTTGGGATGAATGTCCCAAAATAGGGCTACACACAAGGACAATTTGGGATCGATGAACCCTCAACTCGTGGCAGGATACTCAATACCGGGGCTCATCCCGGCAGAAGGGATCACCATGACGACGGGGTTTTCGGCGCTCTTTACGTCTCACCCGGCCAAGGTTGGCGAAACCTATTTCGGCCACATGGCCTTCGCCGCCTGGTTCTGCTCCCGCCTGTCGATGGCCGCGGGCGCCGCCCTCGTTCACGCTTTCTTGCCATTTCTGTTCGAGACTACCGCCAGCCGAATCGTCCGTGAGCTCTATGAGCGCACGAACAACAGAGGCTCACACGCGGTGAAGGAGCCTCAGGCTCTGATGGATCGCGCCTGATAAATGGTGGAATGCGATGTGCCGGTGGGCGGCCTATCTCGGTGAAGCGGTCTTCCTCGAAGACATCGTCACCGCGCCCTGCCACTCGCTGATTGCCCAGAGCCACTGCGCCCAGGAGGCCAAGTCGCCGACCAATGGCGACGGTTTTGGCCTCGCCTGGTATGGCGACCGTCCCGAGCCCGGCCTTTACCGCGATATCCTGCCGGCCTGGTCGGACCCCAATCTGAAAAGCCTCTGCCGGCAGATCAAATCAGGCCTGTTCCTCGCTCATGTGCGCGCCTCCACCGGCGGCGCGACCAGCCGCATGAACTGCCATCCCTTCGTCTCCAGCCGCTGGTCGTTCATGCATAACGGCCAGATCGGCGGCTTCGAGAAGATCCGCCGCGCGCTTGAGAATTCGCTGTCGGATGCTGTCTTCGACCAGCGCGAAGGGACGACTGATTCCGAACTCTTCTTCCTGCTGATGCTCGACGAAGGCCTGTCCGCCGACCCGCAAGGCGCGGTAGCCCGCGCCACCAGCCGCGTTCTCGAGGCTTCGCGCCACGCCGGTCTCGAACCCTCCCTGAAGCTGACAGCGGCATTTTCCGATGGCGAGGCGCTCTACGCCGTGCGCTACGCCACCGACGGCCAGGCGCCAACGCTCTATACCGGCGCATTCGCGAGCCGCGCCGGCCGCTGCATCGTCTCCGAACCGTTCGACCGCGACGGCGGCGAATGGCAGGCGATTCCGCCGTCGAGCTTTGTCACCATGACAAGGGACGGCACAAACATCCGGCCGTTCGCGCCGACCGTTGCTAAGTTCGCGTTGGCCGTCTAGCTCCAAACGTAGCGAAGGTCGCGGGACAGCGCCGCCCTGACCACAGGTGGGCGCAATTTCGATCAAGCACCGCTGTCCTAACAATGCTGAATTCGGCTTGAAGCCGCGGTCTCATCCGCCATGTTCAAGGCGCAGCGCGGCAAGCAGCCGGAGTGCAGCACAATGGACATCGGATTTTCCTCGACTACCGAACTCGCGGCAGCAATTGCCCGGCGGAGAATCTCGGCCGTGGAGGCGCTCGATGCGCATCTGGCGCAGATCGACCGACATAACGAAGCACTGAACGCCGTCATCCTCCTCGACCGGGAAGGTGCGCTTCAGCGTGCCCGAGAAGCCGATGTGGCACTCGCCCGCAGCGCCGCGCTCGGCCCGCTGCACGGCGTGCCGTTCACGCTGAAGGATGCGCACGAGACCGCTGGCATGAAGACGACGGTCGGCTTCCCGCCATTTGCCGACTACGTTCCCAAGCAGGACAGCCCTGTGGTTGCTAGGCTAAAGAGAGCCGGCGGCGTGCTGGTCGGCAAAACCAATGTCGCCACCATGCTGGGCGACTGGCAGTCTGACAATCCGCTGTTCGGCCGCACCTGCAACCCTTGGGATCCGTCGCGCACAGCGGGCGGCTCCAGCGGCGGCGCCGCCGCTGCGGTTGCTGCGGGCATGACGCCCTTCGAGGTCGGCACCGACATGCAGAGTTCCATCCGCTTGCCCGCCGCCTTTTGCGGCGTCCACGGCCTGAAGCCGACCGAGCATCGCGTCTCGCTGGCCGGCGCTTTTCCCGACCCGGGCGGCATTCCGCGCAGCGTCCGGTTGATGTCCTGTGTCGGGCCGATTGCTCGCAATCTGGAGGACCTGGCGCTGATTTACCGGATCATTGCCGGTCCGGACGGCGGCGATACCGATCTGGCGCCGGTGCCCGTTGATCCCATATCGACGCTCGAGCTGAAATCGCTGCGCATCGCCTTCGCCGGCACCTTCCGCGGCTTTCCGGTGGCCGCCGAGATCGGCGCCGCGGTCGAGAGATTGGCTGCTAGGCTGGCTTCCGCCGGCGCGCACGTCGAGGAAGCCAAACTGCCGAAGCTCGACCTGCATGATGATCTCACCGAGGGCGGCAAGTTGATCGGCATGATGCTGGAGGCAGCGCACCCGGAACCGCCGGAACAGCCTGCGCCGGTGTCGCGCTGGTTCGCGGCGCGCGCTCGCCGCGACCGGTCGATCCTTGCTTGGGAGCGGTTCTTCGAAAGCTGTGATGCCTTGCTTTGCCCGGTCGCCATGACAACGGCCTTTCCGCACTGCAAGCCAGGCAGCGCGCTCAAGGTCGACGGCAAGGACGAGAGCTATTGGATGCTGCCGGCCTATGGCGCGGTCTTCAATTATTCCGGCCATCCGGCGCTGGCGATACCAGGCGGGCAGGACAGCAACGGGTTGCCCATCGGCCTGCAACTGGTCGGCAAGCGCTGGTCGGAGGCGAGACTGCTCGGCGTCGCTGCGGCGATCGCGCCGCTGACCGACGGGTTTCGCCGGCCGCCGGGCTACTGAGCGAAGCGCGACAGCGCATAAGGCGCGAGCAATGGATCGCGCTCGCCATCGACGATTTCGCAGGCCGCAAACAGGCCGATGGCGGGTGCCAGCGTGATGCCGGAATGGGTGACGGCGACATAGAGGCCGCCTACGCCGTCGGCGCGGCTGACAATTGGGAAACCATCGGTTGGAGTGGGACGATAGCCGACCGTATGGAAATCGTACTCCAGCCCGTCGGCGCCGCGCAGCATCGCTTTCACCGCTTCGAAAAGCTCAAGCGCGGTTGCCTCCGGGTTCTCGCCCGGATCGCCGCCGCCAAAATCCGAGCCGGCGATGATCCGGCCCTCGGCCGTCTGCCGCATATGCAGCCTCTCGGCCAGCACCAGGCCGTTGAGGAGTTTCCTGTAGGGTCGCGAATGCACGATCAGACCGGGCGGCGTCTTGATCGGCAACTGGACGCCTGCCGTCGCGGCGATCGCCGGGGCGCCGGCGCCGGCGGCGATCACCACCTCGTCGGCGGCGATGGTTTCACCCGCAACGACGACGCCGCTCAGCCTGCCGCCCGATAGAGTCAGTCTATCGACAGTCCCGGTAATAAGCCGCGCGCCGAGCCGTTCGGCGTCCGCCAGCAGCGCCTTTGCGGTCGCCACCGGCTCGGCCACGCCTTCCTCGGCGACATGAAGCGCAAAATCGGGAAGCTCGGTCAGGTTGGGCTCGATCCGAGCCGCCTGCTCGCGGCCGACCCGCTCGATGCCGTAGCCCCAGGACGCATGCTCGGCCGCATAGGCTTTGAGCTTGTCCGCCGGCAGGTCCCAGCACAGGCCGCCGCACCAGGCAAGCGGCAGGCCCGGCAGATCATTCGCCAAGCGTTTCCATTCGGCCATGGCCCGGATGCGCAGCCGGAAATAGGTCTCCGGATTGCCCCAGCTTGCGTTGATCCAGGCGAAGGAGTTGGGCGTCGCGACGCCGCCGGCGCCGCTTGTCGAGACGACCGTCACCCGCGCTCCGGCCTTCGCCAGATGCCAGGCGATCGATGCGCCGAGGATGCCGGCGCCGATGACGATGACTTGTTTTGCGCTGCTCATGTCATGACCTTCAGAGGAGATTTCCCCGTCATGCCATCGCGCCGGCCAGACCTCAAGCGAGAAGCGGCTAAGCGCCGCCCACCGCTATCTTCTGCGTCCCGACAAGCAGGCCCTTCAGCTCTTCGCAGCGCCGCGTGAGCCGTGAAGAGTCGACCTTCTTCGCTAACGCCAACGCTGTGCCGAGCTCCAACTCCGCGCCGGCACGATCGCCGAGCTGGATGAGCAGCGCTGCGAGCGCAAGCCTCGCATCGGCGACATTGACCGGCGAGCCGACCTCGCTCCAGCGCGAGCATGCGGTCTGCAGCTCCCGAACAGCCTCGGGGAGGCGGCCTTCCCGTATGAAAAGTTCAGCCTTGGCCTCGGCGGTCAGCGCCCGGATGGAGGCCATCGGCCAGCGCTGCGGCTGGCTCTCCAACTCGGCGATGACTTCTTTTGCACGCTCGAGACGATTGGTGCGCGCCGCCACCTTGGCGAGAGTGGCAAGGACCATGCCTCGCCGCTGCAGCGTCGGCCAGCCGTTTCCGACCAACGACCGCTCGAGAGCGCTGAAGGCGGCCTCGGCCTGGCCTTGCTCCAGCTGCAGCAGCGCCAGGCCGGGCTGCGGATCCCAGCCGGCGGCATGGGACGCCCGATAGGCTGTTTCCGCCTCGGTGAGATCTCCGGCGGCCAGATGAATGTCACCCAAGACACGCAGCCCATCGCCCGTCGCCCAGGGGGCGTCGACGGCGAGTTGGTCGAGCGCGGCGCGTACCAGCGCCTCAGCCTCCTTCAGCGTGCCGTGAACGCCGAGCACTTCGGCGCGATGCAGCCGGCAGGAGCCCGACAGATCCTCAAGCCCATGTCCCCTGCACCAGTCCTCATAGCCGAGGGTCCATTGGTTGGCCCTCGCCCAGTCGCCAAAATTCCGGCAGGCCCAAAGTATGTTGCAGTAGAGAATGCCGCCGACGACCGGGTCCACGTCGCTGGAGAGACCCAGCGCGGCGGCGAAATCCTGATCCTCCTGGCCGGATTTGGTTTCACCGAGGCAGAGCTTGAAAAAGCCGCGATAGATCAGCCCGAGCGACTCCACGACCGGATCTTCGAGATCTCTGCCAACCGCGAAAGCCTGTTCGGCAAGCGCAAGCGCCTGCTCCGGCTCGGCTTCCGCGCCCATGATGCGCGCTCCCATCCAGCACCACAGGCCGTGCTCCCTGCTGTCGGTTGCGCCATCGATCAGCTGCGCCGCCCGCTTGTGCCAGCCCTTGGCGACGGCAAGTTCCCCTCTCTCCAGATGAACCCTGGCCAGGCCGATTGCCGGGGACGCCGCTCGCAATCGCTCGCCGGCCACGCCGTAGGCAGTCACCGCGCGCGCCAGAAGCGGGATGGCTTCAGCCGGGCGCCCCATGCACTCCAGCGCAAGTGCCCATTCCTCGAGATCGGCCGTCAGCAGCTCGCCAGCGGCCTCCGCTTCGCTAAAGCAGGCCGCGGCCTCGTGCCATTTCCTGGCAGCAACAGCCGCGCGCGCCGACAGAATAGGTGAACCGGGGCTCGAAGGCTTGCCGCCCGCGCCGGCCGGCCCGTTCGCCGAAATGGGCGGCAGATCGCGGCAAACCCGGTAGCCGAAGCGGGGCAGGTTGCGCAGTGCCGTTTCCATGCCGCCCTGGCGAAGAACGCCGCGGGCAAGGCTAGCCACGCGCTGCAACGAAGCTTCCGTCACCGTCACGCCCGGCCATAGCGTTTCAAGCAATTCGTCTTTGCTCATGGCCCGGTCCCGGTGCCGAAGCAGGATGGCGAGGAAATCGAAGACCAGAGGCTGCACCTCGATCTCGCTTCCGGCGAGACGGAGGGCGCGAGCGTCCTCGTTAAGCTCGAAGTCGCCGAAGCAATAAGTTCCCATCGGCAGCAATCCTGTAACGGCAGTAGGCAAAGGATCGGAAGAAGATAAGGACGGCGTAAGGACTGTCGGCCGCCTCTTGCGCAATTCTCCGTCTGCCCGGCGAGCCATGCTGCAGTTTAGCTCAGCGGCCCCGGGAATGTCACCGGCATCGAATCTGGTCGAGCGTCCGGAGGCATTTGAACCCAAGATCAAGGAGATTGCGAAATGCAGAAATACATCATCGAACGTGAAATTCCCAAGGTCGGCACCTTCGAGCGCGAGCAGCTTCGCGACGCCTCCAAGGCCTCGAACGCCGTTCTCGCCGAGCTCGGCCCGGACATTCAGTGGGTCGAATCCTTCGTCGCGGATGACAAGACCTTCTGCGTCTACCTCGCCAAGGACGAGGCGATCATTCAGCGCCACGCCAAGATGAGCGGCTTCCCGGCCACCAAGATCACGCAGGTGAAGCGCCTGTTCGATCCGACGACGGCATACGCCGCCGCCTGATGGAGGGATCGATCGTGAAGTGCCTTTGCAGGCGAGCTGCGAGCACCATCGATCCTGATCTTCTGTCGGCCAAACCTTCGGGAGGGCCAGTCTGGGCCCTCCCGATTTCATCATTCAAACAGAGGAGGATAAACCATGACCATCCTTGGACAGGAGCTTGCGGCCAACCATTCCGCGCTCGGACGGTTCCTCGTTGCGATCCCCGAAATCTGCCGTTCCGGCGGAGGCGTGCTTGCGCGCATCCTGCGAAATCGCAGGGGTCGGGCCACGCTGGACGAATTGCCGGACTATCTGCTGCGCGACATCGGCATCGAACGGGCGGAGATACGTTTAGCTACCCGGTTGGGCCGCCAGGACCGTCATCGCGAGCGAACCTGAACGACCTAAGGTTCCTGTCAGGCCACATCGACTACGCTGTTCGGCCGTGCCGGTCTGCCCGAAACTGTCGACACGCCCAAAATGCGCTGCTAGAAGCCCGCGCCACAGACAGGATTCCAAAAATTGGCAGAAGACATCGAACAGGCGGTTTCGCGCCGCCGCACTTTCGCGATCATCGCCCACCCCGATGCCGGCAAGACCACGCTCACCGAAAAGCTGCTTCTGTTCGGCGGTGCCATCCAGCTTGCCGGCGAGGTCAAGGCCAAGAAGGATCGCATCCAGACCCGGTCCGACTGGATGAAGATCGAGCGCGAGCGCGGCATCTCGGTCGTCACTTCGGTGATGACCTTCGAATATGACGACAACGTCTTCAACCTGCTCGACACGCCCGGCCACGAGGATTTCGCCGACGACACCTATCGCACGCTCTCTGCGGTGGATTCGGCCGTCATGGTCATCGACGCCGCCAAGGGCATCGAGCCGCGCACGCTGAAACTGTTCGAGGTCTGCCGGCTGCGCGACATCCCGATCATCACCTTCGTCAACAAGATGGACCGCGAGAGCCGCGATCCGTTCGAAATCCTCGACGAGATCGAGCAGAAGCTGGCGCTGGACACAGCACCGGTTACCTGGCCGATCGGCCGCGGCAAGACCTTTTCGGGCACCTATCACCTGGCGCAGAACGCGGTGCGCCGGAGCGATGACGAGAAGGAGCGCACGCCGGTCAACGGCCCGGATTCCAACCGCGTCGCCGGGCTTTTGCCGGAAAACGAGCGCAACGACTTCATCGAGGAACTGGAACTCGCGCGGGAAGCGTGCAGACCGCTCGACATCGACGCCTTCCGCGAAGGCCATCTGACGCCGGTCTATTTCGGCTCGGCGCTGCGCAATTACGGCGTGCGCGACCTGATCGAGGCGCTCGGCGCCTACGGACCGCCGCCGCGGGCCCAGGCAGCCGATGAACGCACGGTCGAGGCGACGGAGGGGAAGATGACCTCCTTCGTCTTCAAGATCCAGGCCAACATGGACCCCAACCATCGCGACCGGATCGCGTTCGTCCGCGTCTGCTCCGGCAAGCTGGAGCGCGGCATGAAGGCCAAGCTGGTGCGCACCGGCAAACCGATGAGCCTCTCGGCGCCGCAATTCTTCTTCGCCCGCACCCGCGTCACCGCCGACGAGGCCTTCGCCGGCGACGTCGTCGGCATTCCCAATCACGGCACGCTGCGCATCGGCGACACGCTGACCGAGGGCGAGGAGATCCTGTTCCGCGGCGTGCCGAACTTCGCGCCGGAAATCCTGCGCCGTGTCCGCCTCGGCGATGCGATGAAAGCCAAGAAGCTGAAAGAAGCGCTGCATCAGATGGCCGAGGAGGGCGTCGTGCAGCTGTTCTCGCCTGAGGACGGCTCGCCGGCCATCGTCGGCGTTGTCGGCGCGCTGCAGCTCGATGTTCTGAAGGAGCGGCTTAACATCGAATACACGCTGCCGGTGGATTTCGAGATGTCGCGCTTCTCCGTCTGCCGCTGGATCTCGGCCGACGACAGGGCGGATGTCCAGCGCTTTATCGAGGCGCATCGCGGCGACATCGCCCGCGACCTCGACAACGATCCGGTCTTCCTCGCCCAGCACGCCTTCTCGCTCAACTACGAGGCCGAGCGTTGGAAAGCGATCCGCTTCGCCGCGGTCAAGGACTATCAGGTCCGCGACAAGGCGGCGTGATTGTGGTTGAATAGTGGATGGTGAATAGTAATAGTGAATAGTGAATAGTAGTCGGGCATCCTCACGATCCACCATCCACCATCCACCATTCACTACTCACGCGTAGTCACCCCTTCGCCGCTTCCTCGATCGTGGCGATGTCGATCTTGCCCATCTGCATCATCGCCGACATCACGCGCCCGGCCTTCGCTCTGTCGGGGTCCTGAAGCAGGCGCGGCAGCTGCTCCGGCACGACCTGCCAGGAAACGCCGAACTTGTCCTTCAGCCAGCTGCAGCGTCCCGGTTCGCCGCCGCCTTCGGTGAGTCTGGCCCAGAAATGATCGACTTCTTCCTGCGTTTTGCAGTCGATCGACAGCGACATCGCCTCGGTGAACTTGTATTGCGGCCCCCCGTTGAGGGCTTGGAACTGCACCCCGTCGAGCTCGAACGAGGCGACCAGCACCTGGCCTTCCTGGGGATGGCCCTTGGGCCAGCGCGTGACGCTAAGCACCTTCGAATTCTTGAAGATGGCGACATAGTGGTTCATGGCCTCCTCGGCCTGGCCGTCGAACCAAAGGAAGGTGGTGATCTTCTGCATATCTTGCTCCTCCGACTTGTTCAGGTTGGCTCATCATCAACGGCGCGCCGGCGATTTGGCGCGGCTTCCGTACCGTCTGCCTCAAGGACGGCTCGGCGCGGCGCGATCCGACAGCATTTTTCAAATTTCCTGAAGAATCGTGGCGCAGCGCAAAATTGTGGCAAGGCCGGACCTTGGCCGCTATAACCGCTGCCGACTGAAATACAGCGCCGCCGCGCCACGTTTGAGCGCGGCCAGCCAGCAAGGAATACCGATGCCCGCCTACCGTTCCCGCACCACCACCCATGGCCGCAACATGGCCGGCGCCCGTGGCCTGTGGCGTGCCACCGGCATGAAGGACAGTGATTTCGGCAAGCCGATCATTGCGGTGGTCAATTCCTTCACCCAGTTCGTGCCGGGCCATGTGCACCTGAAGGATCTCGGCCAGCTCGTCGCGCGCGAGATCGAGAAGGCCGGGGGGGTCGCCAAGGAGTTCAACACCATCGCCGTCGACGACGGCATCGCCATGGGTCACGACGGCATGCTCTATTCGCTGCCGTCGCGCGAGCTGATCGCCGACTCCGTCGAATACATGGTCAATGCGCACTGCGCCGACGCCATGGTCTGCATCTCCAACTGCGACAAGATCACGCCCGGCATGCTGATGGCCTCGCTACGCCTCAACATCCCGACCGTTTTCGTCTCCGGCGGCCCGATGGAAGCCGGCAAGGTGGTGCTGGGCGGCAAGGCGCAGGCGCTCGACCTCGTCGACGCCATGGTGGCCGCGGCCGACGACCGAATTTCAGATGAGGACGTCAAGGTGATCGAGCGCTCGGCCTGCCCGACCTGCGGCTCCTGCTCGGGCATGTTCACGGCGAACTCGATGAACTGCCTGACCGAAGCGTTGGGTCTCTCGCTGCCCGGCAACGGCTCGACTTTGGCCACCCATGCCGATCGCAAGCGGCTGTTCGTCGAGGCAGGCCATCTGATCGTCGATCTTGCGCAGCGCTATTACGAGCAGGAGGACGACAGCGCGCTGCCGCGCAGCATCGCCTCCAAGGGGGCCTTTGAGAATGCCATGGCCCTCGACATCGCCATGGGCGGCTCGACCAACACGGTGCTGCACATCCTGGCTGCCGCGCATGAGGGCGAGGTCGACTTCACCATGGAGGATATCGACCGGCTGTCGCGCAAAGTGCCGGTGCTTTGCAAGGTGGCGCCGGCCAAGTCCGACGTGCACATGGAGGATGTTCATCGCGCCGGCGGCATCATGGCGATCCTCGGCCAGCTCGACCAGGCCGGGCTGATCAACCGCGATCTGCCGACAGTCCACACCGCAACGCTGGGCGAAGCGCTCGACCATTGGGACATCGCCCGCACTTCCGCAGAGAATGTGCGCGAGTTCTTCCGCGCAGCGCCCGGCGGCGTGCCGACGCAGGTCGCCTTCAGCCAGGATCGCCGCTGGGAGGATCTCGACACGAACCGCGAGACGGGCGTCATTCGCTCGGCCAAGACGCCGTTCTCGAAGGATGGCGGCCTCGCCGTGTTGAAGGGCAATCTGGCGCTCGACGGCTGCATCGTGAAGACGGCCGGCGTCGACGAGTCGATCCTGAAATTCACCGGTCCGGCCCGCGTCTTCGAAAGCCAGGACGCTTCCGTCAAGGCGATCCTCGGCAACGAGATCAAGGCGGGCGACATCGTCGTCATCCGCTATGAGGGGCCGCGCGGCGGCCCCGGCATGCAGGAAATGCTCTACCCGACCAGCTATCTTAAGTCGAAGGGCCTCGGCAAGGCCTGCGCGCTGATCACCGACGGCCGCTTCTCCGGCGGCACGTCGGGTCTGTCGATCGGCCACGTCTCGCCGGAAGCCGCCGAGGGCGGGCTGATCGGCCTGGTTCAGGAAGGCGACACGATCGAGATCGACATCCCCAACCGCAAGATCCATCTCGCCGTCAGCGAAGCCGAGCTCGACGCCCGCCGCAAGGCTATGGCGGCCAAGGGCGCGGAGGCCTGGAAGCCTGAGGAAAAGCGCAAGCGCAAGGTGACGACCGCTTTGCGCGCCTATGCCGCCTTCGCCACCAGCGCCGACAAAGGTGCTGTCAGGAAAGTGCCGGAATAGGGCCGACCGCACCTTCTCCCCTTGTGGGAGAAGGTGGATCGGCGCGCAGCGCCGAGACGGATGAGCGACTATCTGAGGTGTCAAGTTGCATTTGCGAACTCGCTTCGCGCGTCGCGTGCTTTTGCA
>NZ_NSGB01000033.1:0-25517 GCF_002294785.1 Mesorhizobium sp. WSM3868
TCAGGTGATTTTCAAGCGGCGAACGGTTGCGACGGAGGAGGTCGAGAATGCGATAGTTCTTACTCATGGGTTTAACCGTTTTCCCCTCAGTCTTTTGATTGCGAAAGACCTTCATTCAGCATCGAGCCGCCGTCAAATATAACCTATATATCGAGACCATCTGGTTTTGCGATGTCCCTATCGTGGCGATCATCCTCGCTTCGCCCTTGCCGGGACACCGGTAATTTCCTTCGGTCAGACGGCGCGCAGAAGGGGAGGCTTAGGCGCTTTGAAAACTGAGGCAGACAAGCTGCGATCCTATGGAGCAGCCCGGGCGACAAGTTATGCCGAACGTCGAGCATCGGTCGCAGAAGGGATTGAACAACCGGGCGGAGAATGCCCATATGCCGCTGCGAAAACGGGTGCGGATGATACAAGGCTTCCGATCACCAGGAGCACTTCAACGCTTTCGTTTCGACTCTTCTCGGCTCTTCGCAATCTCTTCGTCCCGCCCCGCTCAAGACGCTCCGCTCTCGCTACACACCGCCTGCAGGCCATGTCGGAATGGAAAGCCGTGGCCGTGGTCAGCTGACAATGCGATCCTGGACCGAATCGTTCACAACTTCACCGCATAACCCTTGAGGGCGATAGCATGCGAAAGCAGAAAACAGGGACGCTCTTGACGGGCGACCCGCGCGGATTGATTTCGGTTATTTCGCGATCTGGTGTGGCGTCACGCCCCAAAGTGAATGCTCCACCGCCTATAGGGCGGTGGCTTCGGGGTACGGCTAAAAGCCGGATCAGTCCGCCTTTGGCGGACTCACTTCACCTCAAAGCCGTCGTCGGGCTCCGGCGGCATCTGGTTCTGGATGTACTCGATCCAGACCTTGTCGGTAATATGGCCGCTGCTCGCAACCCAGTAGCCCCGCGCCCACAGATGCTGGCCCCCGGTAGCGCTTACGCAGCAGCCCGAACTCGCTGAGTAGCTTGTGCAAACTCTTCAAATACTGCAACGCCCGGGCAACCGACAAACTCGGCGGGATCGCCACCAACATATGCACATGGTCGCGATTGATCGCCCGGCATGTATCTTCATCTCATGGGCGTGTGCCGATTCCCGCAGCAGGTCACGGCATCGGTTGCCAATATCACCGCCCAGCACCTCGTATCGGTACTTGGTCGTCCAAACCAAGTGATACTTGCAGTCCCAAACCGTATAGCCGCCGCGCTTGTACGATTCCATCCAGCAAGCTTACACTACCAAATCGGATCCCAGTGCCGCCTAAAGGCGGGGCTTTCCTAATCCCCTATCGAAGATTGTAAACGCCCCGCGCTTCGAGGCGTTCTTCCGCAGCCACCACCAGTACAGACGCAGCCCGGCTCATCGGTCAGCAATGACACGCGGCCTGCGCCCACGCCGTGGCAGCAATAATTCGCCCAACCCCACGAGCCGGCAATCACCATCTAAGTCCAAGATGGTTGTGATATCAATTTTCTATTTGCCAGTTCGGAGCCCGCACGCAAGTCTGAGATGCAGAAAAGTATGAGAGCATCGCGGGGAGGCATCTGGCTGCCCCCATGAGCAATGCCGCTAAGCTCAACGGGCGAAAATGATCAACATTCCTGCACGTCAATTTGTCGGAATGAGCGCCAGCGAACTCATTGGCGTACACGGATCGCAAGAGCCGGGCTTCGTCGTTGGGAGCAGTTCTGATGGCCTCCCCCTCGCGGGCGGTTGCCACAGAACCAAATAAAGGCGAGCGCCTCAGGTAAATTGTGGGGGCGTGTCGTCGAGGTCAAGGGCAATAAGTCACGGTCGGCGTTTCGAATCTTTTGGCGTGGTCTATCTGTGCGGCATCGCCAAAGGGGGGATATCTCATCGCGATTCCCAGCAGCCGCGGCTGGAACAGGTCTGTCTAGCACTTCGCCTGGATCGGCTACTGATTAACCACGCATAGTTCGCTATGTCGTGTCCCACGAAGAACCAATTGCAAGGCCGACATGCTTCCTGATCCACGTAACCCCCGAGATCCAGGTAACCCGGGCGCACCGCTCATCCCGCTAGTGTGGGACGATTGGCCTTGGAGCCAATGGACAGTACAGCACGTCAGCGAGATGACGCCGACGACCCCGATATGGACTGGTCCAGGCCCCGTGCGGCCACTGCCCGCATCGCTTCAGCGGCTTGGAGATATTGTGGTCAATTTCCAAGACGGCAAGCAATCGGTGAACGACTTCCTCGAGCGCAGTTTTACAGACGGCTTCCTGGTGCTGCATCGGGGCCGGATTGTCTTTGAGCGCTACATGAACGGCCTTGTCCCGCACAGGCAGCATATTTTGTATTCCGCGACAAAATCATTCACGGGGACGCTCGCCGGAATTTTGGCCGACAAAGGCCTGCTGGATGTTACAAAACCGATCACGCATTATCTGCCGGAACTCGCTGCGACTGCCTACCGAGGTGCGACGGTGCAACAGGTCCTCGACATGGCAAGTGGTGTTTATTATGATGAGGAGTGGCATGAAGGCTCCCACATGCAGAAAGCCCTCTACGCCGCGTGGTACCACCAGCGGGTGTCGGGCTGGCCGCGCACCATTTGGGAGCTGATCCTCACGCTTGACAAAGCGGAGCGGCCACACGGGAGCCTGTACAATTATCGCTCGATCGAAACCGACGTGCTGAGCTTCGTCCTGGAGCGCGCGTCCGGGATGTCGCAGGCTGACCTGATGAGCCAGCAGATTTGGGCCCCAATGGGGGCCGAGGAGGACGCCTATTGCGTCGTCGACGACGCCGGCTTCGCGGACTTCGCCGGCGGCTTGTGCGTGACGATGCGCGATCTCGGGCGATTTGGGCTGTTGCTGATAGAGGGAGGCGCCAGAGACGGGCGCCAAATCGTTCCCCACAGCTGGATAAACGAAATATTGGAAGGTAGAGGCGCCCCTCTGGGTGGCAGTCAATTGTGGGGAGGGGCAGTCCGTTCCTATCACAATTTCTGGCGCACCGATCGTGACCACCGTGCTCTATGGGCGAGCGGCTTTGGCGGACAGTTGATGTATGTGGAACCGGATGCGGAATTTGTGGCCGTGAAGCTGTCCCACAATTGGCCTAAGGGCCATTGGCCGCGCGGCGGTCACGCGCTTAGCACGCGAGCGGCAATGCTTGCGATCCGCGACGCGCTGATTTGAGCAAACGTTAAGTCCGCATGCACTGAAGGGGGCCCGGTTCCGGACCCGTTTGCCTGAATGCACCGAATCATGGCCGGCGCAACGCCAGTCGCTCTGCAGGCATCATTAAGGTATGTCGTAAAGACTCGCGGGGCGGAATTTTACGAGTTGGAGGAATGCGATCTACGCGCCGCGCTGGCTAGATGTTTAGTCCCGGCATTTGCTGGAGCGGATTTAGCCTGAAGCGTTCGGGTTGAGTGGCCCACGCCTTGCAGATGTACTCGTAGGGTGTGAGGCCCTTGAGGGTCTTGAGCCTGCGGGCGAAGTTATACGCCGCGACGAAATCGGAGAGATGGCTGCGAAGCTGGCCGTGGCTCTCGTAGTAAAAGCGCTTGACGGTGGCGTCCTTGATGGTGCGGTTCATCCTTTCGACCTGACCGTTGGTCCACGGGTGCCTGGCCTTGGTGGTCCGGTGTTCGATGTCGTTTGTGGCGCAGGCATATTCGAAAGCATGCGCCCGGAAGCGCTCGCCATTTGCGATGGCCTCCTTGATGAGGGGAACGGCCGACCCTCCTGCACCAGGCGTGGTGAACTGGATGCCATTGTCGGTGAGCACGGTATGGATCTTGTAGGGGACGGCAGCGATCAGGCGCAGCAGGAAGTCTCTGGAGACGGCGGTGGTGGCCTTCTCGTGCAGCTCGACGAAGGCGAACTTCGAGGTGCGGTCGATAGCGACGAACATATGCAGCTTGCCCTGTTCGGTTCGCACCTCGGCAACGTCGATGTGGAAGTAGCCGATCGGGTAGCTCCTGAACTTCCTCTTCGCCGGCCTGTCGCCCTCGACATCGGGCAGACGGCCAATGCCATGGCGTTGCAGGCAGCGGTGCAATGAAGATCGCGTCAGGTGCGGAATCGTCGGCTGCAACGCATAGAGGCAATCGTCGAGCGGCAGTAGCGTGTAGCGCGTAAGCAACGAGCTGCGGCGAAAGCCGATGACGTTTGAAACTGATCTGATGTCTGCATCTACCAAAATTGGGGTATCTTGCCAGCAAGCGCCACGTAGTATCCTACGCATAAGCATGACTCATGAATGTAAGGAAAAGAGCAACGCCACAGAACGTCATGACTGTTACCTCCTTATAGTCCGTTTGAAATTCAGGGCTGAACGTTTCTCCGGGTGAGATGCCGCCCTTAGCGAAAAGGATCATGGCGTGAGACACGTCGATGCACTTAATCGGAGTCGCGCGCGAGGCGGCGCCATCTTGTCATCCCGACAGCCCGCGGCGGGGCAAGACTTCGAAGCCCATCCGGTCGTCGGATTCTGCGGATGATCTATACACCGAAATCCCGATAGGCTTCTCATCCATGAGCTTCAGCCGGTCGTAGGCGCCGTCGGCGAACAGATGCTTCACCCAGGGCCAGTGCCCGGCATCTCCTCGTCGTCGGCGCCACGGCGGTCATGTCCGCATGCTCGACGGAGCGGGCCGGCTGGTTGTCGGACCTCATTGCAAGCCGGATTGATGCGGCGACAGCGAATGGTGAAAGACGGAACCGGGATGGCGCGAGCCGTCGGACAGGCTGCAGTGCTTTCTATCGCCGGGCTGGCTGCTTGCGGCTTTGTGCGGCGGGACAAGGGTCAGGGGTGCCGGCGCATGGCGAACGGATACCGTAACGGGTGATGTGGACACCCGGTACGATCATGAGGTGTCGTTCCAAAAGGGGCTCGGCGGCGCCTGCCCGCACCGCCAGATGGCGAGCGTGATCATTGGCTCTCCGCTGCAGGGGCAGCGATGCGTCACCACAAGGCGCTCGTCGGCGAAAGCGGCGCTTTCGGCATCCGGTTCGAGATTGTTCTGCTGCGATCTGGCCAGCAGCCTGCGGCACATCGGGCTGGGCGGCGCGATTGCCGTTGGCGAGGGAGCCGTAGTGGCGTATGCGATGGAAACCGTCGGGTAGCGTGTGCAGGAGAAAGCGACGGATGAACTCGTGCGTATCGAGCGTCATCACCTTGGTCTTGCCGCGATGGCGATTGGCCCGCCAGCGGAACGCGACCGATCGTGGGTCGTGTCTGATCAGTCGGGAATTGGCATGGGCGACGCGATGGGTGTAGCGGCCGAGATAGGCCAGCACCTGCTTCGGCCCGCCGACGGGCGGCTTGGCGTACACGACCCGGCGACGAGCCTCGGCGAGCAAGCAGACGAAACCCGACGTGACCAGGCGACGCCCACCTTCTGGGACAAGGTGGTGATCGCCCATGGTGCGCCGCTGGTTGGATGGCGCTGTGGAGTGCGACAGGATGGCCAACGCTTTCGCCGTACTATTCAATCTGCGTTGTCTACTGTCGTCAACGACCCCTTCTCTTTCGATCCCGGCTATTTGAGGACGCCAACGGTCGAGACCCGACGAGGGCCTTATCCACACCCGCGAAATCATTCAAAATTTCAAGGTCACTCAATGGATAGGAGCAACAAGCGAGGACATAGCCGGCCGCCCTGTCCCCCCGGCTAATTCCGCCTTGGTCGCGCATATCGACGTGGCCGCTGATGAGACGGACTCGACAGGTGCCGCAAGAACCTTCGCCACAGCCGGTTGGAATACGCACCCCACTTGCGGCGGCGGCGGCAACGATCGACTGCCCTGGGTTGGCAGGAAAACTCTTGCCCTGAAAAGCGATCATCAAATCTTCGCCGGACGGAACCGGCGCTGATGCAGGCTCTAACCTCTCGTGCACGTGCGGTGCTGGGCACCACGCTCCTTTGTCGATCGGCCGGGGACCAGACAGATTGACTTGGGAGAGTGCTTCCAAAGGGCGAACAGCCGGATGCATGGCAATTTGTCGCCGACGCGAGTCGGCGCCGTGCTCTACACCGCCAAAGGTCTCTGTGACGAACGCGTCTTCTGCGCCGCCTTCTGCAAGATAGATCGCTCGCGTCGCCTTCATCACAGGTTCGGGGCCGCAGCAGAAAGCGACGCGCCTTACCATGTCGGGCACGATTGCGTACAGCATCGGTCGAGTGATCCGGCCCGACAAACCCGTCCACTTTTTATCCGGCCGAGACAAACAGAGATGAACAGAGAGGTTGGGCATGGCAACTGCCATGGCACCGATCTCTTCGCCGAAAAGCTCATCAGCGCGTGAGCGCGCCAGCTGCACCAATGCGATATCGAGCGTGTCTGCACGCACCCGAAGCCAGCGCAGCATCGACATTATCGGCGTCATACCGCTGCCCGCGCCCACCAGCAACAGTGGCGCTTTTGGGGCATGCACAAGACTGAAGCGTCCAAATGGGCCACGTCCAGCGAGCGTATCGCCGATACGCAGATTTTTGTGCATCCAGAGCGTCGCTTGCGCCTGCGCGCCGGTCTTGATGGTCAATTCAATGCGATTGCCGCCCGTGCCGCCCGACGCGATTGTGAAGCTGCGCCGGCATGGATCGCTTCCTGAAGGCAGAGTAATTGACAGGGACTGGCCCGGATGGTGACGGAATATCTGCCCATCTTGGCGGATAACTTCAAAGACGTACGTTGTCACGTTAGCCGTTTCGACACGCCGATCAACAAGCACGAGACGCAGTTCGTCCGGTTCGAAAACGGGTACGCTGGGCTTCGGAAAGGCCCGCGGCGCAGGGCTCGCGTGTTGCGCCATAGATCGTTACTCCGCCGCCATCAGACAGTGCTGCGGCCCGTCGAACTGGTTAGATAACTGTTGGCGGTACCAGTCGATGAAGTTCAGCACCATGAACTCGGCCACCTCGGAATAGCGACCGGGCTCGTAGCCAGCGGCCTTTATGCCTTTGTGATTCTCTTCGGCGAGCACGCGATCCTGGTCGTTGGTGACCCGCCATACTTCTGAAAGGTGCTGGGGCTCGTAATCCCACCCTTCCACCGCGTCTTCGTGCACCAGCCATAGCGTCCGCACCTCGGTGCGATCGGGCCCGAGCGGTAGAACGCGGAAAACAATGATGTGATCGGACAGGAAATGGTTCCAGTTGTTTGGAACATGGAACATGCGCACCGACCCAAGATCGGGATATGTCAGTTCGCCTAGCAGCTTGCGGCAGGCAAGTTTACCATCCATAGTCATAGAAATGGCTCCCTTGCGGAAGGGCAGACGGATGCAGCGAAACTCGAGGCCGCCGTCGACCGGCGCATGGGGCAGATCGAGCGCATCCCAGTCGCGCGCCTTCTGTTGCATGATCTCGAACTCTTCGCCGAAGCGCGCGTCGTCCGGCAATGCCATTTCGACTAGGGAAACCAGCAGTTCGGGATGCGCACCGCCGCAATGATAGCATTCGCGGTTATTTTCGATTACGAGCTTCCAGTTCGCTTCCTCTACGATCACCAACTCGTAGGCGATCTTGGTGCGGCGCGGCTCATGCGGCGCGATGTAGGGCGAGACGGCTTTCCTGAAGGGTTCGAAGTTTGGCGCCTCGTCGGCCAAGCAAATATAGATAAGCCCTTCCAGCGTCTTGACGTGGACGGACTTGAGGGGAAATTTGGACGGATCGAAATCTTCGCTCATATAGCGTGTCGCAAGCAGCTTGCCGTCCAGATCGTAAGTCCACTGGTGATAGGGGCAAACCAGGCGTGCTTTGTTGCCGCGATGCTCGCTGCACAGGCGTGAGCCGCGATGACGGCAGGAATTGTGGAAGGCACGCAATTCGCCCTCTTGATCCCTGAGGACGATGACGGGTGTGGTGTCGATCTGCACAGTGACGAAATCCCCCGGATCGGGGAGTTCGCATTCGGGCGCGACGAACAGCCACTCCTTGAAAAAAACCGCCTCGATATCCGCCCGGTAAATATCAGGATCGCTGTAGAAATCCTGCGGCAACGAATAGCCGTCAGCACAGCGCGCCAGCGCATCGCGGGTCTTCTGTTCATGGCCGGCGGCCTGTGGATTGCTCATCGGACTACCTCGCAGCACAAAGACATCCGTTTAGTCGCCGGTTTTGAGACGCAGCGGTGTCCGAAAAACGTCAGCCGATCGCAACTTCGCGTAGGATGGATGGCTCGAGGTGATAAGCCTCGGCGTTTCTGATCGGTGGTAAAAACACACCCCTGAACCTATGGGTGAGTGGGCGTCGTGGCCCGATCCCCGGTCGGCGAGGATGCGCTATATCTGGTTGCCGGTTGTCTTTTCCAAACGGCGGGATGACCATTTCGAACTTTTGGCCGCCATAAGGGTTGCGGGCAACGCCTGTGCGTGCTGGCCGCCCTTCTACGGCTCGACGAACTGGCAGGCGGCATTGCCTTGCCCTCGGATGCAGCCGACCGCGCGCGTGGAGCAGATCTTGCGGCCGCATTGGCTCTGACGTTCTCTAGAACCGCCGATCCCTGGTAGAGCGGCCAGCAGAACATCGCTTCGAGTTCCTCTTCGCCGGCGATCTGGCGGGCGATGTCGCGAACAACGCCGCCGAAATAGGCCTTCGGCTTGCGCTGCGCCATGTTGGCCCGTTTGAAATGCTTGGCGCGCCCGTAGCGCTGGTGCTTGATCAGCGCCAAGTTGCCGATCCGCACGTAGCCGGCCCTCTGCAACTCCGTTACGTGACCGGCTATGATAACCCGGAGTGATCGCCGCCGGCGCCGACTAACGGCTGACCCGCCGTAGACGCAGGCAATTTCGCGAGAAGTGCCCGCGACCCATCGGTTACGGTTCTCCATCACGTGCAGAGGCACCGACCGACTGCCAAGTGCGCTGGCCGTCGAAGCCGTGAAGGCCGGAAACAGCGTCTACTTCTGCACGCTGCCGGAACACCTGCGATCAGAAGCGGCCATCACCCCACCGGCACTCAACGCACCATCACGACCGCGCGGCCGGCCGCCGAAAATCGGCATCCCTCCGGGAAAGCGACGAGCGCTTTTGCACCAGCGCGCGCGAACATCCCACGTACCAACATTTCCCTGCGGCCTTCCAAGGCGAGCACTGTGGCCATGATGTGGGCACCAAGGCTGATTCCAAGCAGCGGTACATTCTGCTTGAGACATTGCTCGCCCCATGCCTTCTCATACCTGAGAAACGGGTGCTGGTGGTCGTCCGAAACGTCAAATCTGCCGCCAAAGATGACGCTGCCAACTACGGAAGCGTCGACTTTGCCCGAGCTGTTCACCCAGAAATGGTCGGACTGTCTGGGGTAAGACACAGCGTGAGTGGAAGAATTCCATGACGCGGTCATCCTCAGGGCTATCGTCGTGCCGAATCAATACAACACGAGCCACAGCCGTCTCCCGTTCAATTTCGCGATTCCAGCTAACTGGCGGTCCGGCGTTCGAGCGCGACTGACTGGTAGGACATATGCAGTCGCGATGCTCTCGCGGTTCTGTAGATTGGAACGGCACATTCCGGTGGACGGAGGATCGTAAGGGAATGAATTTTCTTATCCCCTCGCCTGTCCTCAACCCGAACGGTCAATCTCCTCATGCTACAGCGCGTTGCAGGCTGGCTTGCGGAGGGGCGACGATCAGGTCGAGCAACTGATCGATGGACGGCTGCTTTCTCAGACCTTTTACTGCCTGGATTATCGCCTCGGCACGGGCGAGACTGCAGAAATCGCCTGCAATTGTGTAGAACTTGCGCTCGGTTTCGGTGTCCGATAGGGGGCGCTCCGCGTCGCCACGCGCAGTCAACGTCTCACTTTCCAGCACCCGGCCGTCCGTCATCCTGAAGCGCGCGCGGGCCAGGCGCTCGGCCGGGAACCGAGCGTCGATCTCCTTCGCCTCCACAAGGCGGATGCGGTCGCTAACCGACAGCACCGTGGGATCCTGCAAGGCATCCCCAATGATTGTGAAAGGCGGGAGATCACCATTGACTACAGCCACCGCCACCGGGAACGGTAGGCTGTATTGCGCCTCCTCTGTGGACTTGGGTCGGAATTGATCAAGGCGGATCGCGTTGTGAAACGTCTCGATTTCAATCGTCTCGATGTCTTCTAGCGAAAAGCTGTGCGCTCGGCGCACCGCCAGCGCGGCTTCGATTGCTGGCTGTGCCCAGCGGCAGACTGGGTGCGGCTTGAAATACAGCTCCAAAATGCGCCAATGAGTACCGAGGTCGCTCCAAAGATCAGCCACAGCTTCGTCCTCAACGACGAGCGCTGGTGCGCCGGTGAAACCGTCTTCGGCGAGATAGGCCGCGCTCAGCCCAGCCATCGCGCCCCAGCCAGATCCGTCCTTCACCATTGTCGGGAAATCGATGCAGCGCATCATTTGGCTGCGTGGGCCGTGATATTCAGCGATGCCGACAGCCTCGCGCATGCGGGCAACATCGAGCCCAAGGTGCCGTCCGGCGACGGCCGCTACGCCCAGCGCATTCCATGCACCCGACGTGTGATAGTCGGGCGCAATACGATGCTGCGCAATGCCGGCGCGGATGGCAACCTCGTATCCGATAACGAGACTGGTTAGGAACTCCTCTCCTGTCGTCGTTCGCCCGATCGTTTCAACCAGGCCTAGCCGGCCCGGCAAGATAGCGCGCCCAGCGTGGCCCTTAGTTAACACATGCCCGTCGTGTGAATCGAAACTGTCGATGGTGAACCCGCCACCTAAAGCGGCACCGAGCGAACCGGTCGAACGGCCGTCAAAGAGGAGGCGCGCTGCTGGCAATCCACTTGCAGCGAAGTGCCGGACAGCATGGTTATTTATGATTCGCGACAGGTTCGTCTGCGAACCGGCTGCAGCTGTGCCGATCAGGTCGATCAAGCATCGCTCGGCCATGCGTTTTACTGCTGTAGGCAGACTGTCATACACGGTCTCTGAAACAAATTCGTGGAAGCGATTACCTGTCATCCGATCAGCTTTCGTTGCTTTGCTGACCGTACTATCCTCTAAGATCGGGCGCCGTGCTTGACATTTTTCGCCCATTGCTTTTCGTTTATCGACGTCGTGAAAGCTCCGTTCGATCCTTACGCCTCACAGCCCCTTACGGTGGCTGACGGTCCTGTCTACCGCACTGGGGTGGTGCTAACACCGGGCTTCTCGATGATGTCTTTATCTTCGATCGTCGAGCCGCTGCGTGGCGCCAACCGGATCGAAGGGCGAGACAATTTTCATTGGTGCTTCCTGAGTCCACACGGCACGACGATCAGGTCCAGCAGTGGACTGGAGGTGGAAGCACGTACTGCCGCGTCCGGAAATTACACTCGACATGATCGTCGTGTGCGGAGGACAGGACGACGAGAATTACAGCGATAGACGCATTCTCCATTTTTTGAGAAGCGCCAAGAGACACGATGCGCTTGTCGGCGGGGTCAGTACTGGCTCATTCCTACTTGCAAAGGCTGGCCTTTTAGGTGGCTGCCGTTGCACGACGCATTGGGACTACATCGACTCTTTCAGAGAGCGTTTTCCGGATCTCGATATCTGTAGCGACGTGTTTGCCATGGAACGTGGTGTCTTCACGTGCGGTGGTGGCATCGCTGCAATGGATGTCATGCTGGAGATCATCCGCCAGAAGCGCGATCTTGACTTTGCCAATAGCGTGGCTGAAAACTTCGTCTACGGAGGAGCGCGTCGTCACGACTCTAGCCAACGGATGTCATTATGCATGAGGCTGGGCGTTTCGCACCCGACCCTGCTTAAAGCAGTTTCTCTGATGGAAATGAACAGCGAAGTTCCTCTTCGACTGCCCGTCGTCGCAAAGCGGCTCAACGTCTCCCAACGGCAGTTAGAGCGCCTCTTCGAAGCTCACCTTCAATGCACGCCCGCACAATATTATCTCCGGCTTCGATTGAGTAAGGCTGAAAGCTTGCTGAGGCACTCGGCACTGGCCGTTTACGACATCGCTGTCGCTTGCGGATTTGGCTCCGCTACAAATTTCTCACGTGCTTATAGATTGCGCTTCGGATGCGCGCCAAGTGCGGCCAGGTATCGTGTAGCGAAGGATGGCCGCTTGTGACCCTGCCGATATGATGGGTTTCCTGTCCTTCGTTTTGACGATCCATTTGTCGACTCATCGTTTTACAAATCCAGCGCCGAGTTCATCCGATTTCAAGCCGGAAAGCCTCACCAACGTGCCGGGCTGCGCAACCTCGACCAGATACACCGGTCCGGCTTTCATCGTGCACTACGCGCGAAACACGGGGTCGCGATTCCACGGTCATTGACATTCAGCTGCCGGTTTTTTTGCGCGGACTGCCGTTTATCCGACATTCTGCGCACATAGCCGGATGCTTATGTCAAACGTAGACAGGCGAAAGCAGCCGGCTGACAAACTGGAGATGATCATGGCGTTCCCCACGGCGGCCCCGTACCTCGTTATCGGCGCCGGTATTCACGGCCTTTCTACGGCCTACCACCTTGCACAGGCGCTCAAGCGCACCCGGAGGGGAAGTGGAAGCGACATCCTAGTCATCGACAAAAGCGGCATCGCCGCCGGCGCATCCGGTATTGCCTGCGGCGTCGTTCGCAACAACTATTTCCAGCCCGCCATGCGCCAGTTGATGGCCCACTCGGTTAGTGTCTGGGAAAGCGATGCGAAGGCTTACCAATACAACGCCGTCGGCTACATGCAGATCAGCTCGGAATCGATGCAGGATGACGTGCGTTCAATCTACGAGCAGCAGAAGGCGATCGGTTATGAATCGGTCTTCGTTGAAGGCGCGAAAGAGTCCGATGCCTATATGAAGGGCCTGTTCTCTGACTGGCAGGCGAAGAATATCACCTCGGTGCTGCACGAGAAGAAGGGTGGCTACGCTCACAACGCCGCCGCCATCTATGCACTGGCGAAGAAGGCGGAGAACGAAGGGGTGCGGATCCTCGGCGGCGTCACCGTCAAAGGCATGACCTTCACCAATGGAGCCAGTTCGGCCGTGACCGGCGTCGAGACCGATCGCGGACATATCGCCTGCGACTATCTTGTAGTCGGCGCTGGCCCCTGGGTTCGCGATTTCTGGAACATGGCCGAATTGCCCGACACTGTGACCATCAAGAGCAAGGATGGCGAGCTGCATGACGGCATTCCAATGTGGCGCTTCTGGCAACTCGAGGAAGGCGTGCTCGGCGTCGCACCGGAAGCGTTCAAAACCAACAGCGGCAAGATGCCGCCGGTCATGCATGTCGATACCGACGCCCCACTGTATTCCGCCGTCGATGGCAGCATCATCACTGACAGCATGTGGGGCATCTATTACAAGCCCGATTTCAATTTCGGCGGCATCCAGGGTGGTGCGATGCCCTATAAGGTGGACACTCCAGTCGATGAGGTCCAGATCGATCCTTACGGCCCAGCCTCGCCGGAATTCGTTTCGAGCCCTGAATTCGCGCATATGTGGGTGTCGGCGCTTGCCCACTGCCACAAGCGTTTTGAAGGCACGATGCCTCAATATCACAACGAGCCTTCGGGAGGCATCGGTTGCTTCACGCCTGACAGCTTCCCGGTTTTCGAAGCGTTCCGCGAAAACGTCTACATCATCGCAGACTCCAACCACGGCTACAAGATGATCGGTGTCGGCGCTCTAGTCGCGGAAGAGGTGATCGGAAACGAATCCTCGCTACTAAAGCCGTTCCGTCTCGGCCGCTACGCGGCGGGCGAACTGCACCCTGTCTCGAACAGCCCCTATCCCTGGAGCTGACCCATACTCAGTCTAAGCCGAATATTTGAAAGCCAGGACTTGTGCCCGGCTTTCTTCAACGGGCGCCCTTTCCACCCGGCCCCACAGTCGGCATGCACAGGGAAGAACTCCGCGCTTCTCTGTGTTATCAGGTCATCTGAACCTCGAGCGGGAAGATGATGCCGGTCACCGGTAAGGGCACGGAAAATTGTCCTCAGCACGTCGAGTTCATGTTGCTCGACGGCTTCTCCCTAATGTCCGTGAGCAGTGCCATCGAGCCGTTACGGGCAGCGAACCGCTTGCTCAGCTTTGAGGCCTATCGCTGGACTTTCTCGTCGGAAGACGGCGCGGCGGCCAATGCGTCGAATGGCATTTCTGTTAATGTCTATAACCGCTTGGGCAATTCGAAACAGGCCGACTATCTCTTTGTCTGCGCCGGCATCACACTTGTCGCAAAAGATCAGACGCGTCTCAACGTCATTTTGAACCGGCGCTCACGCGAAGGATGCCGGATGGGGGCGCTGTCCATGGGAGCCATCTTTCTTGCTCGAGCCAATTTGCTGAACAATGCGCGGTGCACGCTGCACTGGGAGGGGCAGCCCGCTTTTCGCGAAGAGTTTCCCTATATTCAGCTCAGCAACGAGCTCTACGTCATCGACAAGAACCGTTACACCTGCGCGGGCGGAACGGCTGGGCTCGATTTGATGCTTCACATCATCGCCGAGGACCACGGCGATCTCCTCGCCCGCTCCATAGCCAATCAGTTTCAAGTTGATCGGATTCGAACCGGAAGCGTCGAACAGCGCTCGGGCAGCTCGGTGCGCCTGGACACACTGCCGCCGCAGCTCGGCCAAGCCGCGGGTCTCATGATGCAGAACTTCGAAAACCCGCTAAGCAGCACCGAGATCGCGCGACAGGTCGGGGTGAGCGTACGCAATCTCGAAAGGTTATTTCAGCGCCATACAGGTCACACTCCCGCACGGTACTACAAGACCCTGCGCCTGGAACAAGCGAGGGATCTTCTTCTCCATACCAGCCTGGCTAATGTGGATATCGCGATCGCGACAGGCTTCTGTACCAGCTCCCACTTCTCCGCCTGCTATAGGGAGCAGTTCGGTCATTCCCCGTCGAGTGAGCGTCAGCGTGATGCCGTCCACTTCGAAAAAGAAGGCCGCCGTGTCAAGTGGCCACAAAGCATCCGATGAGCGCGTTCAGAGGGTCCGGCAACAGCTTGAAGGCACGCCTCAAACCGGCTTGGCGCCCTCCGCGTTACTTGCCATTAACCAGGATGTTATGTTTTACAAGGTACGCACGCATTCGTGCCGAGCGTTGCGAGAAAATGCATTTTGGCATTCGCTGCGTTCTGACCGGGCTCACTGTAATCTGCGAGTTGGGGCAGCGGGGCTGTAGGGTCCGGGCTGCGAGGGTGTGGGGCGTGACCGTTTGGTCTTATTTCGGGCATTATAGAATCGGGGAACTTCGCCCATTGCAGATCGGCGACCCGTTCTGTGACATGCCGGCAAATGTCATCGTCGGCTCGTCCGATCGTGATGAAAGGTCGTACTTTAACGTTTTACGGTCGGACGCCTCTCTTGCGTTGGCGAAGTGCCATAATGCTGCCGGTAGGCGCGGGCGAAATGAGCATTGTTCGAAAAGCCGGTCGCCAAAGCCACCTCAGTGACCGAAAGCGTGGTCTGTCGCAGAAGATCGGCGGCTTTGGAAAGTCGCACTTTCCGGTAGAATTGCATGACGGACTGATCGAGATGCGTCTTGCACAGCCGTTCCAGCTGCCGCTCACCGATACCCGACAGTGTGGCGAGTTGAGGCAGACACATGGGATCGGCGATGTGATCTTCCATCAAGGCGATCGTGGCGATGAGTGCTGGATGGTGTACGCCATATTTCGACGTTGCATCCAGGCGCTGAGGGTCTTCAGCCGGGCGCAGACTGGTATGGATGAACCAGTCGCTCACTTCGCGCGCTAGGTTCGCGCCGTGATGGGCGGCAATCAAAGCGTGCATCATGTCTAAGGGCGCCGAGCCGCCCGCGCAGGTGAAACGGTCGCGGTCGATCACGAACAGCCGTCGCTCCATCAAGGCATCGGGGGCTCGGGCGCGAAGCGCATCATAATGCTTCCAGTGGATGGTGAAACGGCGCCTCTCTAAGAGTCCTGCTTTGTGCAGGATCGCGGCCCCACCCGAAATTCCGCCGAGTGCCACGCCCTGCACGGCGAGCCTCCGCAGAAAGCCTGACAGTCGTTCGGCATCTACGCTGAGCGGATCGCCCCCCGCAATCACGAACAAGATGTCGAGCTCCGACGCGGATTCATCGATCGGCGCGGTATCGAACCAGCTGCCGACCGAAGACCGAGCCTTGCCGCCTAAATCGGAAAACAGAAGCAATTCATATAGCGTTCGCCCGGTCAGCAGGTTGGCCGCGCGCAAGGGTTCGACGGCGGCGGCAGCCGACATCAATGCATAGCCGTCGCAAAGAAAGAAACCGAAGCGGCGGGGCTGGTGGGACGACCTCATGTCCTGAAAAGTACACTATGTGTCTGGTTTAGATAGGCATGATTTGAACGTTCATGCGATTCACGCGAACCAACGCAACGTTTGCCGAAAGTGTCCTTATGCGTTTCTCAGCGCTTCGTGTTATCAGGGAAACCCTCACCGGCCATAAGGGCTGGCGACCACTCTGGCGCGATCCGGAGCCGCAAGCCTCATATGATTATGTCGTCGTCGGCGGTGGCGGACACGGTCTGGCGACCGCCTATTATCTGGCGAACACGTTCAAGCAGACACGCATCGCCGTGCTCGAAAAAGGCTGGCTCGGCTCAGGCAATATCGGACGCAACACTACCATTATCCGCTCGAACTATCTGCTGCCCGGCAACGAGCCCTTTTACGAATTCTCGATGAAGCTCTGGGAAAATCTGGAACAGGAATTCAACTTCAACGCGATGGTCAGCCAGCGCGGCGTTGTCAACCTGTTCCACACCGATAGCCAGCGCGACGCCTATCGCCGGCGCGGCAATACCGCGATCCTGGCAGGTGCCGATGCCGAGCTTCTGGAACGCGACGCGCTGCGGGCGATGATCCCGTTCTTGAATTTCGACAATGCGCGCTTTCCGGTGAAAGGCGGCCTCCTGCAACGACGCGGCGGCACCGCCCGCCATGACGGCGTCGCCTGGGGCTATGCGCGAGGTGCCGACCGTGCGGGCGTCGATCTTCTCCAGAACTGCGAAGTCAAGGGCTTCCGCATCGAGAACGGCCAGGTGAAGGGCGTCGAGACCTCGCGCGGATATATTGGCGCGAAAAAGGTCGGCGTCGCCGTGGCGGGCTCCACGAGCCGAGTGATGGCGCAGGCGGGCATGGGGCAGCTGCCGATCGAAAGCCATGTGCTGCAGGCCTTCGTGTCCGAGGGCCTGAAACCGACCATTCCGGGCGTCATCACCTTCGGCGCGGGCCATTTCTATATCAGCCAGTCCGACAAGGGCGGCCTGGTCTTCGGCGGCGACATCGACGGCTACAATTCCTATGCCCAGCGCGGCAATCTGCCGACAATCGAGGATGTCGCGGAAGGCGGCATGGCGGTGATGCCGATGATCGGGCGCGCACGCCTCCTGCGCATGTGGGGCGGCATTATGGACATGTCGATGGACGGATCGCCGATCATCGACCGCACCCCGATCGACGGGCTCTACCTCAATTCCGGCTGGTGCTATGGCGGCTTCAAGGCGACCCCGGCATCGGGCTACGCCTTCGCCCAACTGCTTGCCACCGACCGCCCCCACGAAACGGCTGCCGCCTACCGGCTGGACCGGTTCGCGCGGGGGTATGTGATCGACGAAAAGGGCGCTGGCGCCCAGCCGAACTTGCATTGAGGCCATCCTTATGCTGATCCCCCATCCATTGCTCGGCCTGCGCGATACGCAGGAGTTCTCCTATCTCGGCGATGTTTCGCTGCTCGACCGCCCCGACGGCATGGCGGAGAACGCAGCGGATGCGTTCTTTCCTTATGTCTACCTGCGCGACAACCCGGCGGGCGTGCACCGCGAATTGTGGTTCCATGAACAGGGCGACCGGTCCTGGCTCGTGGTGACGCGCAACACGGTGACTCACGAGATCTTGGGGGCGGAACTCGCTCGCGAGGTCGCGCTTCGCAACCGGGCCCCGCGTGAAAACGGAGACGCAGCATGAGACTCTCGGGCGGCCTGATCGACCGCAGCCGCACGCTGCGTTTCACCTTCGACGGTAAGAGCTATGCCGGTCATCCCGGGGATACGCTCGCTTCGGCCTTGCTGGCCAACGATGTGCGGCTGATGGGCCGCTCCTTCAAATATCACCGTCCGCGCGGGCTAATCGCGGCGGGCTCCGAGGAGCCCAATGCGTTGGTCGAGCTGCGCAGCGGCGCGCGGCGCGAGCCCAACACGCGCGCCACGATGGCCGAGCTGTTCGACGGGCTCGAAGCGCGCAGCCAGAATCGCTGGCCCTCGCTCCGCTTCGACGGCATGGCGGTCAACGACCTTTTCGCCAATTTCCTCACGGCAGGCTTCTACTACAAGACCTTCATGTGGCCACGCGCCTTCTGGGAAAAGCTCTATGAACCGGCGATCCGCCGCGCGGCGGGTTTGGGTAGCCTGTCGCTGGAAGCCGATCCCGACCCTTACGACAAGGGCTTTCTGCACTGCGATCTGCTCGTGGTCGGCGCAGGGGCGGCAGGCCTTGCCGCGGCGCTGACGGCCGCGCGAGCCGGGGCCCAAGTCATTCTTGCCGATGAGGACTACCGCCTTGGCGGCCGCCTGCTGGCTGAGAGCCATCTTCTGGACGACCGGCCAGCCGCGGAATGGATTGCGACACTCGAAACCGAGTTCGCGAGCCTACCCAACCTGCGCGTTCTGCACCGCACCACGGTGTTCGGCGCGTTCGACCATGGCATTTACGGCGCGGTCGAGCGCGTTTCCGATCACCGCGCCGATCCCGGTATCCAGCCCCGCCAGACGCTTTGGCGCATCACGGCGAGGCGCACGGTGCTCGCGGCAGGCGCCATAGAGCGGCACATCCCATTCATGGACAATGACCGGCCTGGCATCATGCTGGGCGGCGCATTGCGCGCCTATGCCAATCGCTGGGCGGTCAGCCCGGCCCAGCGCGTCGTGATCTTCACCAACAATGATGACGGCCACCAGACGGCGCTCGACCTTCTCGCGCGCGATGTCGAGATTGCGGCGGTGGTGGATGCGCGCACCGACGCTCAGGCGAAAGGTCAGTATCGCGTGATCAGCGGTGCGGCGGTGAGTGGCTCAAAGGGACGGCTGGGCCTACAATCAATCGAAGTCACACGCTGTGGCAACACGGAATGGATCGCCTGTGGAGCGCTCGGCGTGTCGGGCGGCTGGAACCCGAACTTGCATCTCGCCTCGCACCAGCGCGGCCGTCCGGTCTGGAACGAGGCACAGCAGACATTCTTGCCACCTACTGATCTGCCCGGCGGAATGATCATCGCCGGTGCTGCGGCGGGCCGGGGCACGACGCATGCGGCGCTGGTTTCGGGCGCAGAAGCCGCTGCCCGTGCCCTGAATGAAATCGGGATCACCGCGAGCTTTCCTGAACCGCCTCGCGCGGAAGACGCCCCGGCAAATCTGGGCCCGCTCTGGCACGTGCCGGGCAAGCATCGGGCCTGGATCGATTTCCAGAACGATGTGACGGTCAAGGACGTCAAGCTTTCGCACCAGGAGAACATGCGCTCGGTCGAGCATCTCAAGCGCTGGACGACGCTCGGCATGGCAACCGACCAGGGCAAGACGGCCAATGTCACCGCCCTCGCCGTGATGGCCGAAATGACCGGAAAGGGCATCGCCGAAACCGGCACCACCATCTTCCGTCCGCCTTATACTCCCGTCTCAATCTCCGTTCTGGGCGGCGGCAATACGGGTGAGCATTTTCGTCCCCGTCGCCTGACGCCCAGCCACCAGTGGGCTGTATCCCAAGGTGCCGTCTTCGTGGAAGTTGGCCAGTGGATGCGCGCGCAATATTTTGTGCGGCCTGGCGAAACCCATTGGCGTCACTCGGTCGACCGCGAAGTTCTAGCAACGCGCAAGGGTGTCGGCATATGTGACGTGACCACACTCGGCAAGGTCGACGTGCAGGGCGCTGACGCCGCTGAATTCCTCGACCGTCTCTACTGCAATGCAATGAAGAGCCTGAAGACCGGCATGGTGCGCTATGGCCTGATGCTGCGCGAGGACGGGCAGGCTTGGGACGATGGCACCTGCGCACGTTTGGACGAAACCCATTATGTGGTGACCACTACCACCGCCAATGCCGGCACGGTTTACCGCCACATGGAGTTCGCGCGGCAATGCCTGTGGCCGGAACTCGACGTGCAACTGATCTCGACCACTGATGCCTGGGCGCAGTTTTCGGTAGCAGGCCCCCACGCGCGCAGGCTGCTCGAACGTGTGGTCGATGGGTTCGACCTCTCCAACGAGGCTTTCCCCTTCATGGCATGCGCAAATCTTTCGGTTTGCGGGGGCTTGCGCGCGCGGCTTTTCCGCATCTCTTTCTCAGGCGAACTTGCTTACGAGATCGCGGTGCCCGCGCGCTATGGCAACGCCTTGATGGCCCGTCTCGTCGAACTGGGACAGGATCTGGGCGCGACCGCTTATGGCACGGAGGCGCTCGGCGTGCTGCGCATCGAAAAAGGCCACGCCGCCGGCAACGAGCTGAACGGCCAGACCACCGCGCAGATGCTGGGGATGGGCCGCATGGTCTCGGCCAAGAAGGACTCCATCGGTGCGGTGATGTCGCGCCGCGAAGGCCTGCTTGCCGATAGGCGCGTGTTGGTAGGTCTCCAGCCCGTGGACCCGTCCGAGCCCGTCGTGGCGGGCTCGCACCTTTTCCCGGAAGGGAGTCGCCAAGAAACGGCAACCGATCAGGGCTGGATCACCTCGGCCTGCTTCTCGCCCCATGTGGGCTCTAGCATCGGCCTCGGCTTCCTCGCGGATGGAGCGACGCGCCAGGGCGAGGTGATCGTCGCGGCCAATCCGATTCAGAATCAAAGCATTCGCCTGCGCGTCGTTTCCGCCCACTTCGTTGATCCGGAAGGAGAGCGTCTGCGTGCCTGATCTTAAACCCATCACCGCGCTCGGCGGCGAGACGGCGCGCCGCCAGCACCATGGCGCTCTCGCACTCGAAGAGAACACCGAACTGGCGCTCGCCTCCCTAGCCCTGCGTCGCGGTGGAACACAACCGGCGCCCTTCGGCATAGACCTGCCCGGGCCTGGCGCCTGGTCCCAATCCGGAGAGATCGCCGCGTTTTGGACGGGCCAGGATCAGTGGATGGTCGAGGGGCAAAACCGGGGGGGTAACGACTTTGCGTCAGAGCTTGCCGCTCTGTGTCCAGGCTGCTCCGTTACGGAACAAACCGACGGCTTCGCAGTCTTCGAAATCCGCTCGTCAACTGGCGAAAGGCCGATTCTCCAGTTGATGGCGAAGCTTGTGAACATCGACGCGATCCGTTTCCAGCCCGGATCCGCGACACGTACCGGCCTGGAACATACGAGCGTGTTCGTGATCCGGCGCGCCGCGCATCACATCGCAATTCTGGGCATGCGCTCGGCTGCCGGGTCGATCTGGGCTGCGCTTGAAAGTCACATCCGGCGCATTGGAGACAGAGAACCATGAGCGCGCATCTGATCGACGGAAAAGCCATTGCTGCCCGCCTGCGCGAGAGGGTTGCCGCGTGTGTTGCCAGGCTGAAGGCAGAACAGGGCATCGTGCCGGGACTGGCAGTGGTGCTGGTGGGGAACGACCCTGCCAGCACCGTTTATGTCCGCAACAAGGGTATTCAAACCATTGCGGCCGGCATGGCGAGTTTCGAGCATAAACTGCCCGCTGAAACGACCCAGGCCGAACTGCTGGCGCTGATTGCCCAGCTGAATGCCGACCCGGCCGTTCACGGCATTCTCGTGCAGCTGCCGCTGCCTCTTCATATTGATGCCGATGCAGTCATTAACGCAATCAATCCCGCTAAGGATGTTGACGGTTTCCACGTCACAAATGTTGGACTGCTGGCAACCGGCCAACGTTCGATCGTCCCCTGCACCCCGCTCGGCTGCCTGATGCTTCTGCGCGAGCATTTCGGCAATCTGGTCGGCCGTAACGCCGTGGTGATTGGGCGTTCCAACATCGTTGGCAAGCCTGTGGTGCAGCTTCTGCTACGCGAAAGCTGCACCGTGACGATCGCACATAGCCGGACCGAACGCCTTCCCACGATCTGTCGGCGGGCCGATATTCTGATTGCCGCAGTGGGGCGGGCGGAGATGATCACGGGCGATTTCATCAAGCCTGGTGCGGTCGTGATCGACGTTGGCATCAATCAGATCGAGCGGGGAGGCCAAGTGCGACTCGTGGGTGATGTGGAGCGCGAGAGCGCCGCCGAGATCGCGGACGCTATGACGCCGGTGCCGGGTGGCGTTGGACCGATGACAATCGCGTGTCTCCTTGCGAACACCGTAACCGCCTGCTGCCGGCATTAGCGGGCTGGAAGATCCCGAAGGACTCGCCGCCTAACGGAATGCCAACGTTTTTCATGATCGCTCTCGCGTTTCCCCCGTCCGCGATGGCTGCCCAATTCTTATGGATGGATCCATGAGCAAGTATATTCTGACCGTGACATGCACCAGCCGGCGCGGCATCGTCGCCACCTTGGCGGGCTTTCTCGCTAAGAACGGCTGCAACATCAACGACAGCGCACAATACGACGATCCCGAAACCGATCGCTTCTTCATGCGGATGAGTTTTATCAGTGAGGAGGGGCGCGGCCTGCAAGAACTGCGGGAAGGCCTTGCCGAGGTAGCAATTGACTTCGACATGAGCTTCGACATTCACGACGCCCAAGCGAAAATGAAGGTCGTCCTGATGGTGTCGCGCTTCGGCCACTGCCTGAACGACCTCCTCTACCGCTGGCGCATCGGGGCCCTGCCCATCGACATCGTTGCGGTCATCTCCAACCACCTCGACTATCAGAAGGTGGTGGTCAATCACGACCTGCCTTTCCACCATGTGGCCGTCACTAGAGCCAACAAGCCACAGGCCGAAGCCCGCATCATGGAGATCGTAGAGGAGACGCGCGCCGATCTCGTCGTGCTCGCGCGCTACATGCAGGTCTTGTCAGATACGATGTGCCAAAAGATGTCGGGTCGCATCATCAACATCCACCACTCATTTCTGCCTTCGTTCAAAGGGGCTGCCCCCTACAAGCAGGCCTTCGAGCGCGGGGTAAAGCTGATCGGCGCCACCGCGCACTATGTAACGGCTGACCTGGATGAAGGTCCGATCATCGAACAGGATGTGGCGCGCATTACTCACGCGCAGAGCTCAGCCGACTACGTGTCGATCGGACGTGACGTTGAAGCGCAGGTACTGGCCCGCAGCATCCATGCGCATATCCAGCACCGCACTTTCCTCAACGGCGCCCGCACCGTGGTTTTCCCGCCATCACCTGGCGCACATGCTTCCGAGCGGATGGGATGAAGGGCTTAGGCCGTCGGCGAGTGCGAGGACCTGAAGAGAGTAAACAGCGGGACCAGCACGCGGCTGTAAGTCGGAAACTGCGAGATTTTCCGCGGTATTTGTTGGCGGCTGGCGGCATTCGATACCCGACCCACAGGGTCGTTCCGGTGTGCATTCCACGGCTCTTTGCCTGGTGCTCGACGTTCATACCGGTGTTGCAACGATGCTGAAAGCGCTCTTGAGGTTGTAGCCGATGGCGATGAGAGCGACCTGAACGGCGGCTTTGGCAAGGCCGTGCGATTGCATTCGCCTGTAGCTGCGCTTCCATGTGCCGAATACCGCGACCGCGAACCTAATGAATTGGCCGGCTTCAGGCATCGAGCCGTTCGAACGTTTCTGCTTAGTCACGTCCTCATCGTCGGCGCCCTCCAGCGCAGGGCACCAAGATTTATGCGGCCGGTTTCCAGACGGAACGCGGGGCGCTCAGAATCGTTCGTGGTTCCCGCGTCAACATGTTCTGGATTCGAACTCGCTAATGATCAGTTCACGAACTTGTTCATCAACGGTGTCTTCACGGCGCTTGACCCATCCGTCGAGCAGCGGATGAACCGCACGACGGAACTGTACAGCAACTTCACCGCGCATGTCGGAGATCGGACAGGTCCCAGAAACCTAGCCAATACATTCAGAAGAAAGGGTGAAACAAGTGAAACAAATTTGAAATCTGCCGATCGGCCCGGCTTCGCCGTCTTCCCTGAGGAACAACTATGCCATTTTATGTCCTGACCGCCGAATTCAAGCACGAGTCCAATACATTCAATCGCAATCTGACGGACTACGCCGAATTTTATGGCAAGTTTCTCTATTTCGGCCAGGAAGCCATCGCCAAGCGGTCCGACGCCAATACGGAATTAGCTGGATTCCTCGATTCCGCCGGAAAATACGGTTGGCAAGTCAACCATGTACTGAGCACGACGGCCGAGCCGTCGGGGATGGTCACCCGGGACGCTTTCGACCGCCTCGCTGGCCACATTGTCGAGGCGGCAAAAAGATGCAAGGACAATCTCTCAGGAGTCCTGCTTGGCCTGCACGGCGCGATGGTGACCGAATTCTGCGAGGACGGCAAGGGCGAATTGCTTGCGCGGCTGCGCGACGCGGTCGGCCACGACATCCCCATTGCGATCAAACTTGATCTTCACGCGAATGTCACGCCAAGGATGTGCGAACTCGCCGACATCATCGTGTCGTACAAGACCTATCCCCACGTCGATATGCGCGCTCGCGCACGCCAAGCCGGCGACATCCTGCAACGAACCATGCTTGGCGAAATCAAGCCCCAGACCATCCGGACCCATCGTCCAATGCTCGAAGAGGCGAGCACCGGCCGCACCGATATCGGCCCGATGATTGGGTGGGTGGCGCGCGCCGTTGAATATGAAGCGCATCCCGATGTGTTCGCCGTCAGCATCAACGCCGGCTTTGGCAACGCCGATATCGCCGATGTCGGTCCCACGGTGCTCGTCACCTGCCAGGGCAACGAGATCGAACATCGCGCCTTTGCCGAGCGTATCGCCGACGAGATGTGGGAGGGACGTCATCAGTCCAACAATACATACTATTCTATCGAGGATGCAGCGGCCATATACAAGGCGGATCGGGCAGGGAAAAAGCCTATCGTCGTGGCTGACTATGCCGACAATCCCGGGGGCGGCGGTTACGGCGACTCGACCGAATTGCTGCGCGCACTTCTTCAAGCGAAAGTGCAGAACGCCTGCTTTGGTCCGTTGCTAGACCCACAGGTCGCCCACGAACTCGCCGGCCGCAATGTCGGCGAGACGGTGACCGTCGAGGCTGGCGGCAAGACGGATGCCCGTTTCGGTGGAGGACCGCTGACACTGACTGGCACACTGATGCTGACCAGCGAGGGCGTCTTCACCGGCAATGGTCCGATGATTGCCGGCCTGCAGCTCAGTTTCGACAGGACGGCAGTGCTTCGCGTCGAGGACATCGACATACTTATCGTCAGTCGCGCTACGCAAATTTTGGATCTGCACAATTCGCCGCCTTCGGGATAAACCCGACGCAAAAGTCGGTCGTCGCTCTCAAGTCCATGCAGCAATTTCCGAGCCGCCTTCGAGCCGATCGCCGATAAGGTGATCGTTTGTGACAGCGGCGCGCTGTGCACGCTGCAGCTGGAAAAGCTTCCTTACCGCAATGTGCCGCGGCCGATCTTTCCTCTAGAGCGGGATGAAATTGTTGGGAGTCGTTGAGGATTCCCAAATCAGCGGGTTTATGATTCACCATTCATGCTGGG
>NZ_NSGB01000034.1:0-15539 GCF_002294785.1 Mesorhizobium sp. WSM3868
GAGCAATTGAGGATGTTTGCGGCCGAGAGAGGGTTCGCCCTCAAACCCGATGGTCTCTACCGCGGGAGAAAGCTGATTGCATCAGTGACAGAGGAGGAAATCTACGAAGCATTGGACCTGCAGTTCATCGAACCTGAACTGCGCGAAGGCAGGCACGAGATTGAGCGGGCAGCGAGGCGGCAACTCCCTACCCTCGTCCGGGATGAAGATCTGCATGGCATTCTGCATTCTCACACGACCGCATCCGATGGCACCGAGACGCTTGAGGCAATGGCTGAAGCGACCCGTAAGCGCGGGTTCGAGTACTATGGTGTCGCCGACCACTCGCAGTCTGCTCACTACGCGGGCGGCCTCACATTGCAGGAGATTGCTGAGCAGCACCGCGAAGCGGATCGGCTGAACAAGAAGTATGGGAGAAAATTCCGTATCCTCAAGGGCATCGAGGCAGACATCCTGGCCGACGGTTCGCTTGACTATCCGGACCACGTTTTGGAGCAATTTGATTTCGTTGTCGCGAGCGTGCACAGCCGCTTCAAGTTGCCGAAGAAAGAGCAGACGGACCGTATCATTGAGGCAATCGCGAACCCCTTCACGATAATCATTGGACATATGACCGGTCGCCAGTTGTTGCGTCGCCCCGGCTATGATCTCGACATCGACAAGGTCCTCAGAGCGTGCGCGAGACATGGCGTCGCTGTCGAAATCAATGCGCATCCGTGGCGGCTCGATCTCGACTGGCGGTGGCATCAGAAGGCACTCGACTACGGCTGCATCTTCAGCATCAATCCGGACGCGCATTCAATCCGCGAACTCGACCACATGCATTGGGGTGTCGAGATGGCGCGCAAGGGGGGCGTTCCTAGGACGCGGGTTCTCAACGCGATGGGTTTGGCGGCTCTGCTTGCGTACCTTTCAAAGCGCAAGCGCGAGTCCAAGACCCGGCGGCAACAGCCCTCGCCTGCGCGGAAAGCTGTCGCATGAATGAGACTCGAGGTCCTGGCTTTCGAAGCATAGATTAGCGCGCTTAGTGTTTCGACGTCAGCAGCTTTGGCCCAGTTCGGCGATCGACGGCCCCTGTAAATGCCTGGAAGGGCCGAATGCGGACCGTCTGCTAGTCGCGCAACGCGAAGGCGGACGACCGGCCAACAGATGCCAAAGCGAGTGCATATGCTGAGCCTCGTTTTCTATACTACCCCCGTGGCGATCTAAAAAATCATTGCAGGCGGTCAGCCCTTCCAGCAGACGCCACTCGCTGGAATTGCCCCGCCAATGCTCCAGGGCGACTACACGCAAATCTCCGCGTGGCAACACACCAATCGTGGTGGAGCGCCCTCACCGCATCCATACCGCTCGCGGTATCACCTCCGCCGCGGAAAGCATAAATATTAGCACCTCTGCATAACATCCGTCCCGATCTCTATTTAAAGCGTCCGTAGCGGTTTGACCGTAGTTCTTGGCCCAGTTCACCCGATCCTTTCACATTGCTTATTATATTAGTATATGCTAATCTAAAACGCGGAAATCGGGACCTTCGCGAGCACCCGCGCAGTCAAAGGTGAGCGTGAATGGTTGTTGAGATGACGACGACTTCGGTCACCGCTAGCGGAGGGACCATTGTACTTGGTCAGCACGCGACAACGTGCAGGGTTGGCAGGCCTGATGGCCACTGCTGTGGCGTTGGAGAGTGGTCCTGCATTGGCGCATAGCGCCGATCGAACCTGGACCTATCCGCCAGCGTGCTGTCACGGCGATGCAGTCACCGGCGAGTGTGCCAAGATACCTGCCACGGCGGTGACACCGCGGCCAGATGGTTATGTCATTATCTTACGGCCGGGCGATCACCAGAAAGTCACTCATCAGGACCGCTATTTCGTTCCTTATGACGTGGTGATTCCATCCGGTGATGACAACTTTCACATCTGCCTGCATCCAACCGAAGAAGACGAGAATTGCTTCTTCGCGCCCGCCGATGCGATGTGACTGGTGTCACGCCTTGCGGAAGCACTGGCCGTGGGGATCTTTCCTCGCAATCATAGCCTGACCCACCCGAACAAGTCTTGCGCCCAGTGCGAGGGCATTAACGCCACAAGCCCTCGTTGACGGTTTGTCCCAGGCCGGAGATCTCGTGGTCGGTTGATCAGTGCGGTGGAAGGGTGATCCCTGCTCTGCTATTTTTGGCCAGCCAGCGAGGTGTCGGCGAACCGCTGCTCGAGGGAGGGCGATGGAAATGAAGCAACTCGACTTCTTCTATTTCTTTGGCAGTGGGTACTCGTATCTTTCAGTGATGCGCATTGCTGACATGGCAAAACAAGCGGGCGTTGCTGTTCGATGGCGCCCGTTCAATGTCCGCACGGTAATGGCTGAAAACAACATCGCCCTTCGCACCCAGGCGGCCAAGGTAAAGTACATGTGGCGCGATGTGGAGCGGCGAGCGGCAATGCATGGCCTGCCTGCCTTACGTCCGGGCACCGATCTGGCCGACCGATCCTGACCTTCTGGCCAACCGCGTCGCCATGGTAGCGGCCGAAGAGGGCTGGTGCGAGCACTATACAGTCGCAAGCTTCAGGGCGTGGTACCTGGAAGGCATGGCACTGGGCAATCGCGGCCATTTGGAGCATGTGCTGCCTTCCCTCGGTCAAGATGTCGACAGCGTGATTGCAAAGGCCGGCGGGCCTGGTGCGCATGATCGTCTGAAAGCTGAAACCGATGCCGCCCGCGAATATGGCATTTTCGGCTCTCCCGCGTTCGTCGTGGATGAGGAAATGTTTTGGGGTGACGACAGGCTGGAAGAGGCGCTTGCCTGGGCCGTGGATAGCCATAAGCTGCAAGCATCGTGAAATAGGCCCCTGATATCAGGAACATCCGAACAGACCGTAACGTGCCTTCTGAATTCCTTCTGTCCTTTCCTCAGTGAGCCTTTTCGCTGCGCGTCATTGAACTTGTGCTCATCGGCGCGAAGAAACAGGTCCATTTCCGCTTGAACTTGCCGACACGAGAGGTCGGAACCAAAGGCTCGCAGATGTGGTAGCGATCGTCCGGCGCTGTCTGCACGCGATCTTTGGGAATATACCACTCCCCCGTTGGCGGATCGTTTTGATAGAAGGGTTGAGGTTGCCTCACGAAATAGCCGCCATCCCGAGCCGACCTGACGTCGCCGGCGCCGAGGGTGTGGCAATCGTGGTCGCCGCAGCAATTGTAATGAAGGACAGGGTCTGTCCTGCCCGTGTACCAGCCGTGAGCCTTCGCCTCGGCGCCGGCGGCGAGCCACAACAGTAAGGCAATATATCTTTGCGAACCTTTCATGGTCGAATTTGCCAGCGATGATCAAGGCTGGCTCGCCTGGCTCCGCGGTCAAAGCTCAATCAGCCCAGGCCATACAGCCGGTCTCAGTGCCCGGTCAGGCAGAAATGATCGCCCACAGCTGCGTCACCCCCATCGCAAAAACGAAGATGACACTTACTGCGATGAACAGCGCCGTGGGTATCTGCGTGAGGTGAGCGCCAAAGCTGCTGCCCGAGAAGTCGTCGACTGCATCGTTCAGCATCGCCTTCAAGTCATCCATGGCGGCCTTGGCTGCCAAGACCCCATAAACTGTAACTGCGACCACGATCGTCGCGAGCGCAAACCTGGCGGCTGGTCCCGCTAATGGTGCGTACGCCAGTATCGCAAACATGCTCGCGATATTGGCGGAAAAAACGATCGCATAGGTCTGCGTCAGATGGGCAAGTCGCGCAGCTGCCGCCATCAAGTATTGATCAACGGTGAGTTTCGCCATGAGCTGCTCCTACAAGTGACCTGCTGGGCACCAGTTATCCTTCATTTTCCGGGATCGAAGTTCCATATGTCCCGGTAGAGCTTCCAGCTGCCGTCCTGTCCCTTCTTCCAGACCACTACATACTTCCCGGCGGCGTCCGCCAGCTTCGAATCCTTGCCTGGTGCCTTGAGGGAGAAAGTCCCCGACTCATATGCAAAATCTCCGCTTTCCTGAACCTCGAGCGTGGTGAGCGCGAGATCCGATATGCCCGTGTCGATCACGCCCTGCCATAACTTCTGGATATTCTGGCGGCCGTCGACCCGCGCCATATCTGGCGGGAGTGCAGCTGCATCATCCGCGTACTTCGACGCGACCCCGGCCGCGTCCTTACTGTTGTACGCCTTCACGAACTCTGCATTGGCGGCTTCAATCGCTTCTTTCGCGGGCTGAGCCTGCGCAGATCCGAGGCAGATGGACGTGAAAACAACGACCAGCAGACAATGATTGAAAGTCATTTCATCCTCCCGTGTTTGGGTGTCTTGGAGGCGCTCCTCTGGTTCTTCCGCTCAGGTAATCAAAGACGAGAAAGCGCGTTCATGCTGACCTCGATGACCAGCTTGCGGCGAAGGGCAGCTGTGTAATCGCGAGGCCGGTTGGGCGATATGACGAAAGCCCGTGAGCCGCCGATGACGGAACGGGCGAAGTAGGTTGCCAGCGGATGCTTGGGGTCCTCGTCGAGAGGTGAAATCGCTATCGCGTTAATCGTGTATCCCTTGGCAATGGCGTTCTGCCTGCTCGGCTGAACGGGCAGCCCGTCGTTGTTCTCCCCATTGGAAGAGATGTCGATCACCTTCCTCATCGCATTTCCAGGAAACCGATCTAGCAGCAGGCTTCCTACGTCGATGGCCGCCGAAACTGACGTTCCGCCCCGGCCGCGACGAATATAGCCGGTGTCGCCTTTCCTTCTGATCACCGCCGCGGCCACCTTGGCGTCTTCCAACCCGCAGATGCGAGTCCACGGTAGCACGGTGCGCGAGTGACCGGCACTTGACCATTCGAAATAGGTCACGCCGATGCAACCAAGGTAATTCTCGGAGATAGCGCTGATGATCTCGGGCGAGGTGAGCGCCGCAGCATGCCCCTCGCGCTGCATGTCAGCGGCCATGGGGGCGATCGAGGACGAAAAATCGACGGCGAACACGATCGCAACGTCGACGTTCGCTACTGCGATATCGGCGTCGGCGGCATGTGCAGCCGGACTGCAAAATGCCGCAGCTGAAAGGAGCGCTAGTCTCAGCCAAGGGCTGGACCGCAGCCCCGGCCCCGCAGCTAGTCGACGCGTCGGGGTCGGCAAACTGTCGCGCGCCCGCGCGAAGGTGGCGTTTGATCGGGAGTTCAATTCCTCATGGAGGCATTGAGCCATGTAGCCCTCCATCTCGCGGACGGATCGTTTTCGAAGCGGTACAGTTGCTGGGCGCGGCGGTGCGCGTTACCGTCACGAACCTCCCAGCCTTCCGGTGCCCCGGAGAAGTCATGGATCGGTGCGTCGGCGGCGGTTCGCGAGGGCAGACGTGCCGCGGGCGTTCGGCTCGCCATTGCGACCGACAGAATTGAACCGAGGATGATGGCGGCACCCAGCGCGCCCACCACTGAACAATGTTCTCCGAGGAAGATCGCCGCGCCCATGGCGCCGAAGACGCTTTCGGCGCTGACGATCACGGCGGCATGGCTGGCGGAAGTGAAGCGCAGGGCGGCAATCTGTATGCCGAAGGCGACCGCGGTGGAGAACACCCCGAGCACCACCAGTTCGGGGCCAGCCTCGGCAGCCGCTTTGACTGATAGATTGCCTTGCATCCCTCCTAGCGGAAGGGCGAGCGCGGCGGCGACAAGGAACTGCGCCGCCGCTGCCGTGAAGGGACGTGCATGGGCTTGCATGTGCCGCCCGAGTTCAACTGTCCAGAGCGCATAGCAGCCGGCCGACAGGAGGGCGGTGAGATCACCGCTGCTCAGACCGGCGATCCCAGCTGAAAGAAAAAGGCAGCCGACGACAGTCGATCCGGCGGCAAGCATGAGACCCGCCGTTGGACGTTCGCCGATGAGCAGCCAGGCCGCCAGCGGCGTGATTACCGTTACCGTGCTGATCAGGAAGCTTGCATTGGTGACGGTGGCGCCGAGATAGCAAAGCTGCTGCAGCACGATGGAGACGGCAAACAGCGCGACCACCCGAGCCAGGCTGGAAAAATGAGCGGCGCCGGCAGGCAGCCGCCGTTCGGTCAGGGCAAGGGGCAATACAAGCAGCCCACCGATCAGGCAGCGCAGGCCAACGGCGCTTAGCGCATCGAGGTGATTGAGCACCGTCTTTTGTGCCACATTCCCGAACCCCCAGAGAGCGGCGGCGAACAGGAGCAGCAAGTTGGCTGTGAGCTTCGACATCCGCCGCCCCCCGGAGCCAGAACCGCGCTAGGTTCAAGTGTTTGAGCAAAGGCTTTGTTGTCGGCTGGAAATCGTCAGCGCAGCCGTTATGGCCGTCACCCCTTCAAACCCCGGCCGACTGATAAAGAAGGATATCCGCTCCGACGGAACGGCTCATGACCCGTTTGGGTCATCAGGGCAGAAAAAACTCGACCCTGTAGTGAACTTCCAGGAAGTCGCCCACCGGCAGGGACAACGTCTCCCGAATAATCGCGCGTAAAAGCTGGACAGAAAAATAAAAGAGGTTCAAGCTTCAAAATGCTTTAGTAACTTCCAAAAGACAACTATTGGATTGTAAGAGGAAACGTATCAACTGAGAGTTGGTACGTATTCCGAGTAAGTCTCTACTACTTCTGGGCACGAATCAGTAATTCGTGATTTTTTTCGCGTTCTATAGACAACAGTCTGCGCGAGGGTTTTTGTGTCCACGGTGTTCGATTTTGCTGCCATTGAAGCCTGCTTGGTCGAGGCGGCGCTTGATCCGACCCGCTGGGATGAAGCAATGGAGCGGGCAGCGAAGGCCACCGGAAGCTTCGGCGCACTGCTGTTTGATGTACAGGGCCATTTGCCGATGCTACCTCGCACACGCTCGGTTGCTCGGGCATTTGATGCCTATGTCAGTGGCGGCTGGATTGAACGCGACGAGCGCTTCCGCCTGGTCCCCTTCCTGCGCGCCCGCGGTGTCGCAACCGACGAGGACCTACTGACGTCGGACGAGGTCGCCCGGCATCCCTATTTCCAAGAATTCCTTGCCCCGTGCGGGCTGCGGTGGTGCGCCCTCGTAAAGATTGCGGCCGGCGACACTTTCTGGTCCCTATCCTTGCAGAGATCGGTCGAACAGGGGCCGTTCTCCCCGCGTGAGCTTCAACATTTGGTAGCTTTCTCCCATCGGGCCGGATCGGTCGCTGCACTTGCGACGATGCTCGGCCTGGCGCGCGCGGAAGCGGCGCTAGATGCTTTTAGCGCGAGCGGCATGGCTGCCGTAATGATTGGTAAGGACGGGACCGTGCTCGCAATGAACGGCGTGGCGGAGTCATTGCAGGCCCGCGGCCTGATTGTGAAAGGCCGCCACCTGGCCACGACCGACAAAGGCGCCACCGAAAGATTGAACCGGGCGCTGCAGACGCTCCTGCGGGACCAGTCCTCCGTCACGTCCGCGCCGCCGGTGGCGCTCCCGAGACCGCAAGGAGCTCCGTTGATAGCCTATCCGGTCCGCTTGCCGCACGTTTCGTACAATTCACTAGCTCCCTGCCAGGTGATCATCATCCTTGTAGATCCGGACATGCAACGCCAGCCACCAGAGTTCCACCTTCAGACTACCTTTCACCTGACGGGCGCCGAGGCGCGGCTGGCATCCATGATGTTAACCGGCGAGCCGCTCGAGTCTGTCGCACACAGATGTCGGATCTCGTACCAGACGGCACGCAATGAGTTGAAAGCCGTTTTTGCGAAGACGGGGACACACCGCCAGGCTGAACTGGTGTCGCTGTTGACGAGACTTTTGCCGAAACTATCAGACGGTCGGCCACATGACGAAACGCCGATTTGAGTGCGCGCCCGGCGGAAATGAGGCCCTAGATCTGCCGAACGCACCCTTTGAGGAAGGAAGCCCGTGGTACTCCCCAGCTTAGGTTTGCAACGCTGGCATCAGCCGATTGGTTATCGAGGACCGTATCATCGATCGCATCTACGAAGCGGCGATCATTTCGGATCCTTTGGGTCAACGCCACGCTTGTACACTACGGCGGCGGTTTTCTGTGCTCAGCGGATTCGCAACAGTGGGGTCCGCGCGGTGACCTCGAAGCAATACGGTCCATTGCTAACGCACGCGTCGCTGAAGTTGGGGCGGGCGCAATACCGGCGCGCTCGTCTAGCCAACATGGGCGGCCAATTGCTGGAGGGGCGAAGCAACGCAATTCCGTATCGGCCGTATACATTGCTTGGCAGGCAGCATCGCAACGAATCGATGGCGTGGCGGCTTCGTGAGATCGAAGGGACTGCGGCGACATGACCCAAATGGGAGATGTCGCCACATGGTTGGATGTCTATCCTTGAGTAAGGAGGTGTCACAAGCGCAAACGGGAGGGTAGGATCGCAACAGTTATCCTAATGGGCGGAGGCCCTTACGAACCGCTGTGCGACCCCGGCGGAGAATGGCTTGTTTGGGATGCCGTGCGAGCCACGGTGGCCGAGTTCGACGGCTATGTCTTTCATGGCCTCACACACAGAGAGGCGATAAGGTTCTCGACGCTCATGAACGATATGATAAGGCCTTGGCCTCGGAAGGATTCACTGTACCGACCTTCACAGCAGGCGTGAGATGCTCCGAACACGCGCACCTCCAGGGAAACCCTCGCCAGGTGTGCCACTCAACCTGCTCGCCAAGCGGGAATGTCTCGGCAGGCAGTTTGCAATCCTGCCAGCGCGCGAGCGCGTTGCGTGTTCTTCGAGGTAGCCTTGGCTCTTCCGCAGCTCCGGTCGACATTGTGAATGGCGGGAAGGGGGCCGACAGCGGAATGGCCGCTTTAAGGAATCTGAAGCGGTAGAGTATGCCCTCCGGTGTTCGATCCCAAATTGGAACTTTGCAGCAGCTTTTGGCTTCGCGCTAAAACGGGAAAGGGTCTCGGCATATTGACCTCGCAGGCCCGTGGTCAAGCGTGGCTGGAACAGAATAGAGCCTGCCCGGACCAAACCTTGGCTTGGTCGAACGCAACCCCGGAGCGAACATTCGGACAAGGGACCGCTGCTCATCCTGCATCAGGATGACGACGAGTATTTCCAGGCTTCGTTCGCGGCAGAGTTTGACGCACGAGGCGTAGTCGAGTGTCGCTTCATCCGCGCAGGCAGGGCCGCTATTCTCACCCTGCAAATATGGACACAGCCCAAGATCCGTCTCTTGATGCCAGCGATAAAGTTGCCGCGCCCCGGGCGTAAAGCGGGCCGTTCCCTGTTGCTGCGCCTGTTGGGAGAGCAGAGCAAGGTTCGCTTCGCATTGAGCAAGCTCTCCAAGCGCCCTTGTGGCAGCCGCTGACCACGATGCGCCTGCCGCAAACCCCATCGCCGGACCCCGGCCGGAATTATCGCTGGAGATTGCCGCAACTATCGGCACCGCCAAATCCAACGTAAGTCGCAGAAGGCGCAATTCGCGACCTTGGCGCCGAAGCCAATCCTCGTATGAAGATATAGTATCGCTTGCCATCGACTTCGGATCGATTCGAGGCAGAACAAGCCGATTGTACCACCAGATGGAGGTCCCATCTCGCTCGATCAGCTCGAGAAGGGCGCTCATCGCAGCGGCCTCAGGGTTGATGCCCAGCGCAAGTCCGTTCGAGTCGGCAGCCGGCAACGATGATTGCTTGCCACCGGGATCATAGCCGAGAAAACACAGCCCCGCGGGCACCCAGGCTTGCTCCGTACCGAGCCTGTCGTCACTCAGGATCCAGTCTTCGGGCGCGGATCTGTCCCAGCGGGCCGGAACCATATTGCGGGGCTGTCGGTTCGCGGCCTCTCGGCGGTCATATTGCTCTTCGCTGAAAAGAAGGATACCGGGCGGCTCGACGACCCGACCATGAATCGCATCGGCACGCGACCGCAGAATTCGCCCCTCGGGAATGATCTGGGCGAAGTAGGTCTCATCCGCCTCATAAAGGCAGCCTTGCAGCGCCTGCTCGACTGTCGTGCCCCAACCGGACGCGAAGTAAATGCTCTCATCGCCATCCCTGGCGGCGCGAACGCGGCCTGCCGCCACAGTGAGAGGACAGCCGAGCAATGGATCCGAGATCACCACCGGGCCATAGAGAAGACTAGACCCCACGCAGACCTCGAATGTGCGCATCTTTCGCATTGCGAGCGTTTCTGAACGGATTTCGCTCTGTCGCACGCCCGAAAGCTCTTCATGCAGCAGTTTACACGCTGCCATGCGCGATAGCATCATGCAAATGTGCTAAAGTAGGTTCGGACGTCCGACCCGAGGTATGGATTGACCCCAAAGCCTAGATTGATCGCAAGCAACGGCACCCTGAAGCGACGGCTGACTGCGATCGTGGTCGCGGACGTGGTCGGCTATTCGCAACAAATGGCGGAAGACGAGGAAGGCACGTTTACCCGCGTCCGAGCGCTGATGCACGACGAGATCCCAGGCTACGTTCATCGGCATGACGGCCGCGTCGTAAAGAACACTGGCGACGGTATGGTGGCGGAGTTCTTCAGCGCGGTCGAAGCGGTGCGGTGCGGGGTGGCTATTCAGGCCTATCTCGCAAGCCCCGAGCGGTCGTCGCCCGGTCTGTCGCTTCGGATGGGCATAAATTTCGGCGACATTATCGTCGACGGCGACGGAGACGTGTTCGGCGACGGTGTGAACGTGGCTGCACGGCTTGAACAGATCGCGGCTCCCGGAGGCATTTGCCTTTCGGCAAAAGTGCATGAGGAGGTCCGCGCAGGGCTCCAATTGCCCTTCGAATATTGCGGTGACTTTCTGCTCAAGAACATTCCCCGACCGGTGGCCGTCTACTCGCTTATTCACAGACCCGACGGCGCCTTTGCGAGGATCGGCGCCGAGACTTCGAGCTCGAACGCGCCGTCGATCCTGGTCCGCCCATTTGTCAGCACCGGTGGCGTGGAGCCGTACTTCAGCGAAGGGTTCACTGAAGACGTCATCACCGAGCTGACGCGGTTCACGCAGCTCTCAGTCGCGTCATATCACACCTCGATGCGGCTCAAGGATGTGGAGCTGCCGAAGCTGGTCTCGGATATCGGGCTCGATTTCGAGCTTGCGGGGCGAATCCGCAGGATGGGGAGGCGTATCCGCCTGTCGTGCGAACTGGTCGATGCCACGTCCGGCGGTGATGTTTGGGCAGAGCATTATGACAGCGACGATCAGGACATATTCGATGTGCAGGACGAACTGGTCCGCAAGATCGTGGGCACAGTTATCGGCCGGCTCAAGGCGGCGGGTGCGGAGAAGGCACGGCGCAAGCCGCCGGCCAACTTGGCTGCCTATGAGTGCGTGCTGCGCGGCAACGCCCTGCCGCTAGGGGACCTCGCGTGCGAAGCGGAAGCCAGGCAATGGTATCAGCGCGCCATCGACCTCGATCCGACCTATGGGCGCGCCTATGCCAAGCTGGCTCACTACAAGCAGCTGGAATGGTTTCGCGACATGGGATCTTCCGACGCCCTGCTCGACGAGGCGCATGAAATTGCCAAGAAGGCGGTGGCGCTCTCCGCCAACGATCCGGTCTGCCTCAACATTCTCGGCTGGGTGCTGCTGCACCTGCGAGACTTCGACGTCGCCGCGCAACTCTACGCACGGGCCCTCTACCTCAATCCGAACGATCCCGAGCAGGTTTCCTATCTCGGCACCCTCTACACATTTTGCGGCGAACCGGATCGCGCCATGCAATGGTTCGAGCGGGCGCAGGTGCTCGATCCGCTCTATGAACCATCCTGGTATTGGCCGTTTCGCGGCATCGTCCACTTCATTGCGGGCCGGCCCGAGCCGGCATTGGTCGCTTTGAGCCGTTCGTCGACCATGCCGACATGGGTTACGGCCTACATGGCCGCTTCGAGCTCGGCGCTTGGCCGGGACAGCGATGCAAAGTCGTACGCGGCTCGCGTGTTGGCGGGTACACCCAGCTTTTCCTGCAGTCGATTCGTGGCCAAGGAGCCCTATCGCCTGGAGGAGGATCGGGCCGCGCTGTTGAAGGGGCTGCTCGCCGCAGGGCTGCCGAACTGATCTTGAAGTTTGCTATCGGCAGCCGAAAAGGACCGCGGACGCAAGCTCGTCATGATAGTGCCGACCCTGCGCGTTTTTGTGGTACGCCCCGAGGTAATCTATCAGGTCCTCTCGCGTGACAACGCCTTCCGGCAGGGCCGGCAGGACCACAGTCAGCTCCGTAGGCGCATCGCACGCCAGTTTCACTTTCGCGTCGACGATCTGCTCCAACACAATAGTAAGTTCGTTACGAAAAATGACGTCATTCAGGTCTTTTACTTTCGACACTACGCCATTCAGCAAGCTCTTGCCTTTATAGTCGATATCGACACCAGCAAGATCAACAACACGTAAGGTGTTTCCCGTAGCACCTGTGATCTGTCCCACCTTCACACTTCGAAGGCTGCCACTTTTATCCCCAGTGCGCAGAGCTATGACATCGTTGAGCGTGAATGCGTTCGGTATGTCGACGGTTATACGCAAAGGACTTGTCGAGACTACCGCTGATACAGTCGCCGTGAATGCGGGCGGCAAAGCCTTCAGCCAGGCTCCCACGAGCGCCGCGCCAATCTCCTGAGCCTGTCGGCCCTGCTTGAGTTTCACCTTGGGCACAAGCGTTGCTCCCCGCGCTTTGAGGCGTGCGACAACAACCTAGGCTGCTTTTTCTTTGGCTGCAAGAAGAGCCCTCGAGCGGTTCGCCTCCAAAGCTTTGCCGTGGACAGAAAGAGCTATTGGGAGCATGCTGCCAGTCAGTCGACCAGCAGACGGTTGGGATCCATGAGGTTCGCCTGGCTTGTGACTTTTCTCGCCACCACACTTTCCGCGTCCACAATCGTGCACGCGGACGAAGACCCCGGCGGGCCGCAAGTAACGCAACACACATTCATCGCGCCACTTGCGGACAAGGACAGATTTGCATCGGTTATCACCAGCCTGAACAAGATCAATCCGTCGGGGGACGCCCTGCAGGCTGTCGACATGCCGGATCTGGGGTTTAGCCTGGTCACTGGAAGCTTTACCGACGAGGAAGCGAACAAGCTTCTTTCGGAAGGGTATCAGGAGCCGGACTCACTTGAAGTAAGCCTGTTCGCGGATGGCGGTTGCGAAGCACGTAGTCGGCTAGAGCCTGTGACGGGTGACAAGCTCGTGCCGCCGAGCGTTTGCAGAGTCATCGGGTCGCCCAGTCCTGTGACCGGCGGGCCTGCGGTCTGGATCATCGATAGCGGCGTCGACGACGACGTCGTCACAAAAGGGCTTCTCAATATTTCGGAACGGATCAACTGTATGGTTACCCCATGCAGCACGACCACCGGCGCGCCAGACACTCAAGGTCACGGCACGATGGTCGCAGGCATCATTGGCGGAATGCGCGTGCAAGGTACAACAAGCGGTCAATTCCTTGGCATCGTTGGGGTCAGCCCAGGGGTGCCACTCAAGATTGTCAAGGCATTTGAAGGCGAAAAGTCGAAGATCGTCGGACCGCCGCTTGTCGCCCTACAATATGTCAGTGATCATGCGTCGGCCGGCCAAATCCTGAACATCAGCTGGGGCACGCAGTTCATGGAGACCGCGAAGAAGGGTGGCCAATTGGACCTGCTTGGTCAGATGGACAAGCTGCTGTTTGAGATCGCAAACAAGCAGGTCCGCATCGTGATTGCGGCGGGCAATGCGCGGGAAGACGACGAGGCGTCGTGGGTACAGTCCTTTTTCCCGGCCAATGCGTCGGAATATCTTTCTCCAAACCCGACGCAAGGCTTCATCCAAAGTGTCTCGGCATCCGACAGCACTTATATCCCGACCGGCACCGGCACTGGCGTGTGCAGCACCGTTTCAAACGGGTGGTGTGATGTGCTTTGGAATGGCGGCGCTTTTGGCGCGGCCATGTCCGAGCCCGGCGTTGGCGTCCAGGTGCTTTGGCGGAGTACAAACAATCACAAGCTAAGACAGAATATCTGTTCGGGGACGTCCCTTGCCGCTCCAGTCCTGGCGGGACTGTTGGCTCGGACCACTGCGAGTTTGCCGGAGGCCCCGATCAAAAAGGGCGTGATCCCAAATGCCGATCAGCTTGGATTTTCGACGGCCGGAACGCCGGACGTCGCTAATCCGGACTATCCGAAATGCAATTGACGCGCCGCGCGGCCCTCCAGGGTTTGGGTCTTACCTCGCTGTTTGCTACCAGCGCAGGCTTTGCTTCGGCGGTTTTTGCCGGCGACAGCCACCCGCGGCTGCTGGTCGTCCACCTTCGGGGCGGACTTGATGCGCTGGCCGCGCTGCCGCCCCATGGTGATCCGGATTTCCGGCGGGGACGAGGCAGGGCGAGAGAACTTGGCACCTCCGACGACGCGTTCGGTGTGAAGCTTGATCCGCTGTTCGCACTTCATCCGGCGCTGGAACCTCTTGCTCGGTTCTATTCGGCTGGCGAATTGCTGATCCTGCCCGCGACGGGCATCCCGGATATCGGGAGATCGCATGACGCCGCGCAGAGGGTGCTGTTCGACGGCGATTTCGACGGCGGCGATTTTGGCTGGCCGGGAAGAGCCGCTTCGGTGCTGTCGCAGGGAAGGCAACCAATCTGGCGTGCTGCGCCGGCCGGCCTGCCAAATGACGCGCTTTTCGATCTTGTGTTGGGCAATCCGGGACTTGACCTCGCCCGCCTTTGGCTCGGCGAGGCGTCCGGTTCAGCCGGAGACGCCGTGCAGACATTGCTTGCGCGGCGACATGCGCTGAGTGCTGCAAGCTTTGTCGCAGCGGCGGCCTCCGCGGGGCAGGCGCTGTCCGGGCCGGACGGCCCGCGCGTGGCCCTGCTGCAGTTGGACGGTATCGATACCCACGTTGCTCAGGGAGAGCGTCTTTCGGCCACCCTTGGGACATTGGCGCGCGGTGTCGTCGCGTTCTCGGAAGCGGCAGCCGCAATCTGGCGTCAAACCGTTGTGCTAGGCATTACGGAATTCGGGCGCTCTGCCCACTTCAACGACCAAGGCGGCACCGACCATGGCAGTGCCAGCGTAGCGTTCTTGATGGGTGGTGCGATAGCCGGAGGGCGGATCGCGGGTCGCTGGCCCGGATTGGCGCCAGATCAGCTCCACGAGGGGACCGACTTGGCAGTCACCACCGATGCCCGCTCGATCGTCAACGCGGTGTTGAAAGACCATCTTGGACTGTCAAGCCAGGCAATGGCGATGGTCGCTCCCAACGCATCGGGCCTTCAAGCAATCAAAGGATTGTTTCTGGTTTGATACATCCTTTGCGACAGTCACGACGCCAACACCCCGCATCAGGGGCGCGAGACGTCGGGTGCGGCGCCCGAAAGGAGTTTCAGAAGTTTTCCGTCACACATCCGTAGGCGACAAGACCGGGCTGTTCGAGGCGACACTCGAACGGTCGGCAGCTCAGGCGTCAGCGACGCTTGACGACGATTGACGTCCCCCCCCCGCCCCGCCCGAATAGCCACATGCCCACTCTTCAAACGGCGGCTCTTGCGCAATAACCACATAACGTGTGTACGACCGAGATCGGGCGCAAAGGTGCCGAACTGGTTCCTTTCGCCGTGACTCAGATGTGCGTCCCGCGGCGTAACTCCCGGTGGTCGTACGTGCAGACATT
>NZ_NSGB01000035.1:0-11722 GCF_002294785.1 Mesorhizobium sp. WSM3868
CGTGCTCTCTACTTCCTCAGCTTCGTCCAACTCGCTTGCGCAATGCTATGGATGCGCTGAATGTCGATTCAGCCTAGCGGATGCCATGGCCCCAGCGCAGACCGGTGAACACCGATTGCAGGGCGGCCACCAGGATCAGGGCAAGAAACGGCAGGTTGGGCGAGCTCTCGTCTTCGCGCCTTGCGACCACCCAAAGCAGGATGAACAAAAGCAGGGCGACGGTAAAGGGCAGGGGATCAAACGGCATGGGTTGGAATGGCGCGCTCGCATGCTGACAGGCGGCGGACCCTAGCCGATATGATCCGATTCCCAAACTCGCCTGTCGCGACGCGCCGGGATTTCAGACCAGCTTTACCAGCGTCATGCTGAACGTCGCGATGAAGATGAAGGCCGAGAAGGCCAGCATCAGCGGACGCAGGCCGCGCGAGCGGGTTTGGAAATGTCGGCCTGAAGGCACATCGCGGTAAGCTCCATGGGCAGCCTCATCTGCGCGGTCAAAGGGATAGCGATATGCGCTTGAGACGGGATTGCGACCAGACTGTTCAGCGCCACCACCGCGACGAAGGCCACGGCGAACCGGGGGCATCGGCGGCTTGGCGGAGGAAGCTTCCGTGCTGCTGCGGCGCGCCACCAGGCCGAGCGCGCTAAAATCGGCAACAGTTCGCGACACGCGTCAGCTTGGCGACGGTTACCATCCCGCCCCATAGTGCGTCGTTCTGGAAGCCGACGCCGATAACCTGCGCCATGTCATGGATAGACGCTCCGGCCCGCAGGCCGAAACCGTGCTGATCGAGCCCGAGCACAGGCGCCACAAGCGGGAGCCGAGCAGGGTGATGGATGATGGTGCCGAACAGCGTGATCGCGGCGACGGCCTCGTCGCGCGCATCGGTGACGACGTTGGTGGCGACGATGCCGAAGCGCCACAGATCGAGGTGCCCGCCGCGGCAATCAGCTGCGCCAGCGACGTTCGACCACCGCTATGTTCGCTGGGTCCTTTTGCCTTCATCCCGTTCCGCATCGAACACCTGCTTTCCCTTCGCGGCCCAAAGCTCCCGCGCATGCTTGCCGTCATGGCCCTGCAGCTTGGCGGCGATCCACAGCAGCGCCCCGTAGATCATCTCGCGATCGTCGGCAATCAGATCCACGATGCCTGCCTTGACGACGAGGCCTCCGAGTTCGATCAGACGTCGGGTGCGCTTGCGGCGCTCAACCTGCCACGCGCACATGTCATTGCGAGCCTGAGCCGCTTGCCGGCGATTGTGGGCTGCCTTGGTGCGCTGGAGCGCCGCGAAGATTGCGCTGAGGTGCCGGAGCAGTTCGCCGTGGGCGGCTCTCGAAAAACGTCACCCCACGCTTAGCCCATGCCTCACGCTTTGACGATTCTTTCGTCTCGGCGATTGCGACGAGTGCGCCGGCCAGTTCGTCGGTGCTGAGTTGATCGGCGGCGGCGATCACCAGATCGCCAAGCTGTTGTACCTTTCGCGTTCTGAGCTCTCGCGCCTTCTCTTCCAGCGCCTTCAGTTCGGCGTCGAAGTCACGTGGTTTGCGCATGGCTGTCTCCATCGATTGTCGATGCGGTCAAGATAGCGGAGCGCCTGCCGGAAGGCTTCAGGGTTGCCGAGACAGCCCGGGATGGGCTGGTCCATCCCGAGAATTTTTTGAGGGAGGGCGCGCTTATACGTCGTGCCGACGTGCGGCTTGACGTGCAAATGATCTGGTCGCGATGGCGATCTATCATCTTCACGTCAAGGTCATTGGCCGCAAGGCAGGCTCGAGTGCTGTGGCGTCCGCCGCCTATCGCTCGGCCTCGCGGCTGCGAGACGAGCGCATTGATCGAAGACACGACTTCTCGGCCAAGCGCGGCGTCGTCCATTCCGAGGTGATGCTGCCAGACAATGCGCCCGAAGCCTGGAGAGAGCGCGAACGGCTGTCCGACATGGCCAAGAGCCTTGAGCGCGATCCGCAAATGGAATCGCTACTCGCCAATCATAAGAAGGCGCTTGGCATCTGTTCTCATCGCGACCGCGGCATTGCAGGTGCTTGAAAACATTTTCACCAGGTCCTCTCGGGTCAACCAAACGAGCCAGTCATCGTCATATATTCCGCGCGCTGGCAATCGCGCGACTGCCCCACGTTCTTTGTGCAGATAGCCGTTACGATCTGCTACACCTTTTTCGATGTTCCAGGCAGCAACGAGGGCGTAAACAAAATCCGGTGACCATTTAGCCCAAGCGAGTCCAAACGCGATCTGACTTAGAAAGGGAAGGAGACCGAGTCCCCGAAAATCCTTCCGAAGCCAGAGGTCGCCGCGATATGCTACAAGCCCGGCAATGTTTCTTGCGGACGGTGCGTAGCAGGTACACGAAGAGCCGGGCCCTGCCTTGAGCTCTGGGTCAGCGAAGTAGTCTCCGAGCGTCTCAAGGTGCTCATGAAGACTTCTAGTGGAGAGATCGTAAAGCCGCATTGCTTGAACATGCGCCACTCTGCCTGCTCGGTCCCTCGCGGTAATCCAGAAAGCTTTTCCCGGTAAAAGGTCTGAACAATCTGGCCGAAAATGGGGATAGGTCGGGGATTTTCCCGGAAGCCCGTCGGTGGTCCTAACATACTCGTCAAAATTTTCTCCGATGGTGACGTGGAGACCGAATTTAAGCATCGAGTCGCAGGCCGTGCCGATCAACCTTGAGATTTGCAATGTGTTCAAATTGTCTTGCATGCACGATCTCCAGAGGTTGGGCAATTATTAACATTCGCGATTGGCAAGTTACAGAATTGATATACGTGTAGTGACCGAATTGCCGTTAAATAAAAATGCATTGCATTAGACCGAGACTTGAACATTGCTTCGCAAAATTGGCTATTCACCGCAGTTCTCACGTTTGCGGACACATGGTCGTCGGCGACCGCTGATCGCGGCGTGCTGCCACCTCGCAAGACGAAGCAAAAATCGAGCCAAGTCGGGAATCGGACGAGGAAGACACATCTTGTGCTTGTTTCAGCTGTTTGGCCTGAGGCAAACTACTAATTTCAGCAATCAGCAACGAGCCTGTGTGTCGCAGACCCGACAAAGCTGAATTTGGGGAGGCAGTCATCTGACTGTTATTGACGGTCGGGATCCGGCGACCTCGAAAATGGCCAACGCCCACCAAACAGGTTTTGCCCGAGCCCTCGTCAGCCATTGCGATACCAATTGGGTAACACCACGCCGCCGGGCAGTAGATTGGTGCGATCAATATGATCGTCTGCTGCGGCATCTCCACGCCCCTTGCATCGACCCCGAGTTAAGCAATGAGTTCTCGCAGCGATCACTGTGATCGCAGCGTTTCTCTGGAGTGCTGGCTCAAATCAGGGCCGCTTTGTCAAATAGTAAATTCGGGAATAGACACTGCCACAATCTGATTTTTGTAGACCTGCGTGAGCCGTTGGGGAATGATCACTGTTGTCCGAAATTTCGTACAGAAGGAAATTATGTCGAATCCGCTACTGAGAGACCCTCTGGTTATTGAAACCGCCGAACTGCGGCTTATCGAGCTTCCGCTGCTTAACCCATTCACTATCTCCTCCGCAACCATGGTAAAGAGGGTGGCGCCAATTGTCGTGCTGCGGGGGGGCGGCTGCGAGGGATATGCCGAAGGCGTAGCGGATATGCTGCCCGACTATCTGCCCGAAACGATCGTCTCTTCGATGATGATGATGCGCGATGTACTGCTGCCTGCCATCGTCGGCAAGAATTTCGCCAATCCGCAGGAAATCGAGAGATTGTTCCGGCCGTGGCGCGATCACCAGATGGCGAAGGCCGCGGTCGAGATGGCCTTCTGGGATCTCTGGGCCAAGGTGCAAGGTCTGCTGCTCTGGCAGGTGCTGGGCGGCACTCGTTCCAAAATCGAGGTTGGTGTTTCGCTAGGAATCAAGGAAATCTCGCTGACCCTGCAGGAAGTGGCCCGACATGTTCAGCAGGGCTACCGCCGGATCAAGCTGAAGGTGAAGGCCGGCCATGACCTGAAGCTTCTCGATGCCGTGCGTGCCGAATTCCCGGACATCCATCTGACCGTGGATGCAAACTGCTGCTACACGCTGGCCGATCTGCCCGTTCTGCGAAGCATGGACGATTATGGGCTGGACTATATCGAGCAGCCGCTGGCCTGGAACGACCTGCATGACCATGTGCGTCTGCAATCCATATTGCGCACGCCGATTTGCCTGGATGAAAGTATCCGCACGCTGGCGGATTGCCGTAAGGCTTTGCAATCCGACGCGGGGCGGCTCATCAATATCAAGGTCGGCCGTCTGGGCGGCCATACGGTGGCTATGCAGGTGCATGACCTCTGCCTCGCCTATGACATACCGGTCTGGTGCGGTGGTATGATGGAAACCGGGATCGGCCGTGCCCACAACATCCATCTCTGCACGCTGGAACAGTTCTCGCGTCCGGGAGACACCTCGTCCTCGTCTCGGTATTTTGAACACGACGTCGTCGTCGAGCGGCTGGAAACCTCCAATGGGCTGATGCCCATTCCGGCCAACGGCGCAGGGATCGGCGTGACGTTGGACTGGGATTTTTTGGACTCCGTTTCCTCTTCTGTTGAGACGATCAAGGCATGACTTTCATGTCCCCATTCCGCGAGAGTCAGAGGGGTCGATGGGCGGTTTGGAGTGACGATGATCGCACCGAACCAGCCGATCTGATGATGGTGGTGAAGTCCAAAGGTGGAATCGACTTCTCTCGGCGGGTGTTGTCCCTTAGGTCCCTCTGACCTTGCGCCCCAGTTTCTACCCGGTCGCTTGCTGGGCGGATGAAGCGACGGGCGCTATTGCGGAGCCTTTTATCGCAGCGCAAGCGACCGTCGCGGATTGAAGGTCGTGACGCGTGCCAAACGCCATTCGGCAATTTCGTAGTTTTCGCCCGGAAGGCTGGCGAGTACGGAACGCTCGACACTCTCAAACAGTTGACCGGCGACTGACACCCAGCCGACGCGGGCTTCTTGAGCTCAGCGGCAAGGTCGGACCTGATTGTGATGGAAGAGTTTGTTCTAAGCATCGTCGGTCAGTTCGCCCGGCAAGGGCCTGCTCAATCCACCCCCCGCTGCGTGTTCAGAGCCCCGAGCGCTTTTCCCGAAGCGACGGCAATCTCGCGTGAGCTGATCCGTCCGGCAAGCCGCAGCATTTGTAGTAACTGTCTCGTGGTCAGCTATGCAGAGGTCGACTTTGATTCGAGAAATGCCGAGGCGCCGAGTCTCGGCCAAATCCTTCGGTCCTACAACCCTCATTGCTATGTGGCGCTCGGCGCGTCCTCACCGGCCGGCTGCCTGTGGCTAGTCTAGGACTCCTTGTGGAGCCAGCCCCCATGCGGGAGCTGGCGGGTAGAGGTTTGGTTTTCGTTTATCGCTTAGGTCTTCGACGCCTTTTCGAGGAACAGCTGCCCCGTGGCGGCCGGCTGCACGCCAGCCACACCCTTCGCCGTCGCCGTCAGGTAATCTTGGAAATAGCCGAAGATGATAGGCGTTTCCTCGAGCAGCAGCTTCTGGATCTTGCCGGCCGTTGCCATCTGGGCTTCGAGGTCAAGCGCCGCGATGTAGCTGTCCGCAAGGATGTCGTAGTCCTTGTTCTTGAAGTGCGCGGCGTTCCATGTGCCGTCGCTCTTCAGGGGTGCCGTTAGGAACACGTTCGGCACGCCGCGGTGACCATAGTCCGTGATTCCCATCACCGAATCCAGCCAGTTCGATTTGCCGAACACCGCGTCTCCGTAATAGGCACCTTGGTCGATCATGTTGAGGTCGAGTTCGATGCCGATCTCTTTGACCCAGTTCTGGATGAGCTGAGCGTATGCCGGGATTTCCAGATAGCGCTCGGTGGTCAGCGTCACCTTGAAGCCCTTGCCGACGCCGGCAGCTTCCATCAGTTGCTTGGCCTGCGCGAAGTCCTGCTTGCGCTGCGGCACAGTCGGGCCGGTCGAAGGGTAGACAGGAGCGAACGGGCTGTCGTTGCCCGCCATGGCGCGGCCCTTCATCAGACCGGCGACCAACTTGTCGCGATCAAGTGTGAGCGCGATGGCGCGGCGCACGCGCCGGTCCTTGAAAGGATCGGAATCGCAGCGCATGTGAACCTGCCTATTCAAGCTTGACTTCACACTTATGATATTGAAGTTCGGATCGTTGACCAGGCCTATGCCGATCAGAGCCGATAGCTGGTTGACGATGTCGACCTGGCCGCCCTGCAGGGCCAGGATCTGCGGCTGGATGTCATCGAAAAAAGTGAACTCGGTGCGTTCCGGCAACGCCTTCGGCCCCCAGTAGTCCTCGTTACGCACGAAGGAAGCGCCGACCTTGGGCGTGTATTTTTCCAGCTTGAACGGCCCGGTGCCGTCGAAGCTCTGTTCGTAGTCGCCCTTGTAGCTGGCAGGCAGAATGATGGCATTGTAATTATCCGACGACACCATGTAGGGGAAGTTGCCGTAGGGCGTGTCGAGGTGGAATTCGACCGTGTAGTCGTCGACCTTCCTGGTTGCGCCCTTCTGCAGGACGCCCTTGAAGACCGACAGTGCGTTGGACGAGCCGGCCGGATCGGCCAGTCGGTCGAAGCTTGCAACCACGTCGTCGGCCTTCATCTCGCTGCCGGAGTGGAATTTCACCCCCTTGCGCAACTTGAAGGTCCATACCGTGCCTTTGTCGTTCGGCTTCCAGCTTTCGGCCAGCGCCGGCTGCAGCACCAGGTCCGCACCGTCGATGCAGAGAAATTCGGCGACCTGCTGCAGCATGAGCAGACCGCCGCCATCGGTGACGGTAAGGGGGTCTATCGCTGCTGTTGGCACATTGCTGGCAACGCGGATGGTAGCGCCGGAAGCGCCCTGGGCGCGAGCGAGCGACGGCATGCCGCCGAGACCTGCTGCCATGCCTATGCTGCCAAGCAAAGGCAGTGACAGACCAAGCAGGCTGCCGTGGCGCACGAAATCGCGGCGGCTGACACGGCCGTCCACGAGACTATCGATCAGGTGATTTTCAAGCGGCGAACGGTTGCGCCGGATCAGGTCGAGAATGCGATAGTTCTTGCTCATGGCTTTAACCCTTTCCCCTTTTAAGACTGAAGAATGCACTTTCCAGATCGCGAAACTCCCCGGCGTTCTCCTCGTCCGGCCGTCAACTCCTTTTGCCAGCATTACCGAACGTCAGCGCTTTGGGCATTTCAGGCGCATTTTTGCGAGACAACCAACGATCGGCACCAGAATTATGAAATATCTTTCTGTATGGCTTCCTCACTTTACAACGGGATTACCTACCCGAAACGCCCGGACGCCACCATCGGCGTGCGCCAGGACTCACGTATGGATTCGCGTCGGATCAGACAAATGACCGCCAAATATCGGGTCTGCGATTACGTCTTCTCGGAAGGCCGTAGATAAATAAGATCGCTTCCTTTGAACATGGTATCCAATCCGTTGTGGTCCATGCGGGTCGTGAGGCTCTCAGTTACACTGTATCCGACAATATCTTATAGCGTCGTAGTGCTGTCCGCCACGAGTTGTCATTGAAGCTCGGCCCGGCTGCTCGCGCGGTCGAGCTTAGCCGACTTTCGTAAAATAGGACCAATTCATTGCCGATCTGCAAGGCTTCGAATTTCTCGGCGACATCTTCTTCTCCGAGCATGACGTCCATTACGAAGTGTTCTGTATCATTCAAAAAAAGAGGGTCGTTACTGAGAGCCATACCAATGACGATGGGACCAGCTTCCGGCTTGATGTAGTAGAAGAAAGGCTTCCTTCCAGCGATGGACACGTCGATCGCTAGATTTCCGCCGCATCTGGCGCATCGCCAATCCGGCTTTCTGAAGGCCAAAGGGTTGCGGGGGTGCCGGTTCAACAAGGAAACGCGGCCGCTCCCCTTCTCGACGCGAATTTTTGCCCATCCCAGATCTCCGAGGCTACCGTCTTTGCGATAGTAGTAACTGTCATACCCCTGCCAGAAGATTGTCTCCTTGGCAGTGTCGCTGTACAGCAGGTACGCGCCGTTCGATTCTAACGACCAACCGTCCGCAGGGCCACCGCGCGTTTCCCAGCCCACTTCCGGTGTAAAGTCAAAAGCGTCGTCGCGAGAGAACTGCCCGTCAGGCGCCGACGCGATGGCGGCTCCTACTCCCAGTCCGTCACAATACATGCCCACAAACAACTGCTCTGTAATGGCCACGACATGATGCAGGACTGCCCGATCATCGTTGGGTCTCGGCAAAAGAACCCGAGTGGGGGAGCCAGCCTGGAACGTCAGGAAGTTGAAAGGCCTTACCCAGCTTTCCCACTTCTCATTGGCCACTGTCGTCGTATAAAGCCAGCCCAGTCCGTCCTTTACGACCAGCTTGCCAGACACGTCGAATAGGAAGCCCCCGAAGCCCTGCGCTTCTCCCAAGATATCGGGCCGATGCTCAATTAACTCGAGGGGCAGATTGGGACTGACATTCATGGTGGACCTCCTCGCTTTCTTAATCGCGGCGGCGCCAGGCGCTCGCCGCTCGCTAGTTAGTTTGAGCGCCTGAATAATCATCTCTTCCGATATACTAACCGCTGATCTGAAATGAGCGTCGGAGAGAACCCAGGAGAGGTGGCACCGCTTTGCGAGGCTGTCCTTCAACCTTGCCAAACAGATTTTCAAGAAAGCGAAAGAACCATTCGGCCTGCGCCGCGTCATGCTCAAGCATCAGCCGCGTCTGCTCGTCGCGCGTCTGGGCGCCGGGCTTGCCGTAGTGAGCCCAAGGCACGCTGCCATCGACGGAATCCTTCGATCGTCACCTCGGGGTGAAACTGGAGACCATAAACTTTGTCGCCCCAGCGAAAGGCTTGGTTGGGGAAGAGCGCGCTGTGAGCGAGTCGTTCCGAGCCCTCGGGAATTCCAAACATGTGGAAATGAGCTTGGGTGACCCCCAGCCGGCCGGCATGAAGTCTTCCGCACTCGGCTCAGGGTAAACCGGGTAGTAGCCGAACTCGTGAGGCTGGCCCGCGATCGGCCCGACCGAAGCACCTAAATGGAATGCGATCATCTGGGCGCCCAGGCAGATGCCGAGAAGTGGGATATCTGCCTTCAGGCAGGCATCGATCCAACGATATTCCTCCTTGAGGAAGGGGTGGATTTCGGCATCAAAGGCATTGAAATGACCGCCATAGATGACGCTGCCTGCAACTGAAGCGTCCGGCTCGCCGAGAGTGTCCCCTCGAAACGGACGACAGACCACCGGCTCAAACCCGTGCTGCACTGCAAAAGTGTAGACCCGATCATCTGGGGGATCGTCGCCGTGCCTGACAAGAACGATGCGCCTAGACGTCACTGCGGTCCCCCCAAACTGCGCTTCTCCCAAACGCTGACGAGCCTAGCACGGGTCGAATCTAACACCTTGCATCTGTCCGCCGAGAGCTTACCCTCAAACGCCAAAGGGACGCCGTGGCGTGTTCGTGAGCGGGAAGCTCGCAGAAGGACGCAGGGCCGTCCGGTGAATGGAGCCGACGGAGGCAGGCTTGAACTGGAGTGATGCCGTGACAGCTCCCAATGGCGAAGGCCGGGAGCCATACACCGTCGCCATGCTGCTGGTTCCGGGCTTCTCCTTGATGGCGCTCGCCTCGCTGGTGGAGCCCCTTCGGGCCGCCAATCGCGTCCTGAACCGACGCGCATATGAGTGGGTTATGGTGGCCGAAAGGCTGGGCGCCGTATCCTCAGGGGCAGGCCTTGACGTGGCAGCCCCTGTCGACTTGAAGTCTGCACCGGCCACTGATCTGACAGTGGTGGTCGCCAGCCTCGGCGTCGAGGGCTTTCATCGTCCCAAAGTGTTCGACTGGCTACGCCACAGACGTCGGGGTGGACGCCTTTTGGCTGGCGTGAGCTGCGGTCCACTCTTGTTGGCTCAGGCCGGTTTGCTGCACGGTCGTCGTGCTACGGTACACTGGGAGTCGCAGGACGACATGAAGCAGCGCTTCCCCGGAGTGGAAGTGGTTGACGCGCTATTCTGCGTCGACGGCGACGTGGCAACGGCCGCCGGCGGCACGTCCAGCATGGACATGATGCTCGCCATTATAGCGGCGCGTGACGGACCGGAGGTCGCCAACGATGTTTCCGACCTCTTCCTACGGGGGCCTGTCCGAGAGGCTCAGGAGATGCAGCGACAGGGCATAGCTTGGCGCCATGGCGTAGTCGATCAGCGGCTCGTTGAGGCCATCAAACTAATGGAGACCCACCTTGCGGTACCTCGTCTTATCGTCGAGGTCGCCGCCGCAGTGAGTCTTTCCGAGCGGCAGCTTCTCAGGCTATTTGAGTTAGAGCTGGGGGAGTCTCCCTCCGCCTTTTATCTTCGGCTGCGTCTGAAAGCGGCGCGTCAACGTGTGCTTCACTCGGCAGAGTCGTTTGAGTCGATCGCGGTAGCCACCGGCTTCTCCAGCCCGGGACATTTTAGTCGAGCGTTTCGCAAGCGCTTCGGCCAAACACCCTCCGCCCAGCGCCAAGCGAGTCGAACGGCTGGCCGAATTCATGCCAGTGTGGCGGAGTGTCAGGGCTGATTGAGTGGAGCAGCTTGCCGGGTCGGATATCTGACCAGCAGGGTACGTCATTCCGGCATTGCCGTAACTGGTCTCCTCACCGGCCCCTCTGCGGTCGACGAGCACCACGGAGCGCCGACGGGCCGCAGATGTAGGGCCGTGGACACGCCAATGATTCCAGCCCGAGAACCGCGACGTCGCTATTAATGGCGAATGTTTTTCTCGGACTGCAAAAAAATAGATGCGCTGCGGCGGCTGGTGCGGATCACTGCCGCCGACATATTCCACGGTTCTGTCTAGAGCGGGATGAAGTCATCTCCGGTCGTATCCTGCATTGGCGAAGTAGTTTGAGCACTCGGCGGGTGTCGTCCGGTTGAGGATTTCGCCGATCGCCTGGCAGGTCTCGGCCGTCCGTTTGGCCGCCTTTCTAAGCCAGTGTTTGAGCTTGGCGAAGAACTGTTCGATGGGATTGAGGTCGGGTGAGTATTTGGGCAGGAGAATCAACTTGGCCCCTGCCTTGCGAATGGTGCGACGCACGGCCTTGCCCTTATGCGAGCCGAGATTGATGGGGTGGACGCCCCCTCAGGCATCGCTGTGCCAAAGTGGTGTCGTTGATCATCACTTGAAGGGAGGCGTCCATGTTGGAAGTTAGCACAATCGGATTGGATCTGGCGAAGAACGTATTCCAAGCGCACGGCTCGGACGTGTCGGGAGCGGTGCTGTTCAGGAAGAAGCTTCGCCGCGATCACGTCCTTCGGTTTTTTGCTGCTCAGCCGGCCTGCACCGTTGCCATGGAGGCGTGCGCCGGCGGTCATTACTGGGCGCGGGAGATTGCGAAACGTGGGCACGATGTCCGGCTAATCGCTCCGGGATATGTGAAGCCTTTCGTGAAGCGGCAGAAGAACGATGCCGCTGACGCTGAGATCTGCGAAGCAGCCCAGAGGCCTACATGCGGTTCGTAGCGGCAAAGAGCGAAGGGCAGCAGGCCGCGGCAATGGTGTTCCGCGTTCGCGATCTTATGGTTCGTCAGCGGACCCAGACCATGAATGCGATACGGGGCCATCTTGCCGAATTCGGACTCGTGGCTGCACAGGGTCCCTTCCATGCCGCCAAGCTTGTCGCGGCGATTGAGGACAAAGGTACTGCCATCCCCGAAGCTGCCCGTCCGATCCTGTCTCTGCTCGTTGCACAGTTGCGGTCGCTGGATGAGAGAGTGGCCGT
>NZ_NSGB01000036.1:0-10384 GCF_002294785.1 Mesorhizobium sp. WSM3868
ACAGAGGGCAGAGTGAGAAGCGAACTTCTCGGCCGCCAGCGGCGCGCCGCCCTCGTTGGTGGGGCGTATATAGTCGGGGGTTACTCGAACCGTCAACACCGATTTCGAACTTTTTTGAATTTTTTGCGACAAATTTTTCGACGGCTATGTTTCGCCAGCCAACCGCCCCTGCGGCACGCCCGCAGCCACCCGCACCAAGCCCTATTGCCGCCGCATTGCGGTCGGACACCGGACATACAAGCAAGGCGCCCGCGTACGCGTGAGAGCCTCGACCGCAGACGACAAGAGCCGCGTTTCTAAGAGACGTGTGATTGGGGATATCGGCCCCGGCTTGCCGCTTCGTTTGACTTCACTGGCTGCGACAGGCAAATGTCATGGCCGCAACGAACAACGACAAGCCGTTTCGCCCGGGGAAGAAGCAGCCTTTCTGGATGCCAGACACGGAAGATGTCATAGCCGAACTCGGCAACGAGCCGCCGCTGATCGCGGACGGCCGCAGCGGTCCGCCTGACCGCCGCGAGGTTTCGGCACGTTGGCTTTCGGGCACGTTCCTGACCGGGGTGACCTCGAGCGTGCTGATGGGCGTGGCCTTGTTCGCAGCCCTTGACGGTCGCCAGCAGCTGGCGACGCCGCCTGAAATCGCCGAGCTCATCAACCTCGCCAGCGGCGGCGACGATTCCGGCGAGCAGGCCAAGACGACCAGGCTGGTCGCGCCGCGCCAGATCGCCAGGGCCAAGGACCGCCGGCGCATGGAAGTATCGATGGTCACCAAGGTCGGTGACCGCGACGTCATCCACACCATGCCGTTCGTGCAGATCAAGATGGCGCTTGCGGCCGGTCACACCACCAGCCGTCCCTACCCGCCATTCGACCCGATGCAGGTCTTCGGCGACGACGGCGACGACAACGCTCAGCCAGCTTCCGCCACGGCGGTCGCCGGCCAGATCTATGGCGCCAAGGTCGAAAGCGAGATGAGCCTGAAGACGGTCGACTTCCCGATCGAGACGGCATCCTTCGACGAAAAGAGCGACCTCTCCGCCGACGAGGTGGAAAAGGTGGTGCGCGAAGCCGGCAACGGCCTGAGCGACGGCGCCGTTCAGGTTGCGGCGCTTCATTATGTCGACCCGCAGCGCTTCGGCGACGCCTTCGCCGAGAGCATGGCGGGTTCCTACGACGTCAAGATCACGCCGGAGAACGTCTCGGTGGCGCCGCGCGCCACGCCGGACGACCAGACGCCGGCCTTCGCCGAGGAAATCATCCCTTTCACCGAGGACACCGATATCACCGAGGCCTTCGCTGATTCGGGCTACACCGGCGATGACGCCACCGGCATGTCGGAAGCGATCGGCAAGCTCTTGAACGCGACGGCGCTCAAGGCCGGAACGGTGCTGCGCGTCGGTCTGGAGGTGCGCGGCGACGTCGCCAAGGTGGTCCGCACCAGCGTTTACGACCGCACCACGCATATCGTGACCATCGCGCTCGACGATCGCGGACAGTTCGTGCCGGCGCAGGAGCCGGAGCCTAATCCCGAATTGCTGACGGCGTTCGACGATTCGCAGCCGGTGGTGGTGCGCGGCAACCTGCCCAACGTCTATGACGGCATCTATCGAGCCGCCTATTCTTATGGCATGTCGAAATCGATGACCCAGAAGCTGATCAAGCTTCTTGCCTCGGACGTCGACTTCCAGTCGCGGCTTTCGCCGTCGGACCGTCTCGAGGTCCTGTTCTCGCAGCCCGACGGCGACGACCAGACCTCCGACAATTCGGAGCTTCTCTACGTCTCAGCCACCTTCGGCGGCCAGACGCGCAATTTCTATCGCTTCCAGATGCAGGACGGCGGCACCGACTATTTCGACGAGAACGGGTCGAGCGCCGAGCAATTCCTGCTGCGCAATCCGCTGCCCGCCGGCAAGTTCCGCTCCGGTTTCGGCGCTCGCCGGCACCCGATTCTGGGATATGTGCGCATGCACACCGGCGTCGATTGGGCCGCGCCCATCGGCACGCCGATCATCGCCGCCGGCAACGGTGTTGTCGAAAAGGTCGGCTGGGCCGGTGGCTACGGCAAGCAGATCATCATCCGCCACGCCAATGGCTACGAGACCTCCTACAATCACCAGAGCGCTTTCGCCAAAGGGATCGAGCCGGGCGTGCGCGTGCGTCAGGGCCAGGTCATCGGCTATCTCGGCCAAACCGGCCTCGCCACCGGCCCGCACCTCCACTACGAGCTGATCGTCAACGGCACCAAGGTCGACCCGATGCGCGTCCGCCTGCCGGTCGGCAAGGTGCTGAAGGGCGACGATCTCGTCGCCTTCAAGCGCGAGCGCGAGCGCATCGACGACCTGCTCAAGCAGGAAGACGGAAATTCGCTGAAGGTTGCCAGCGCCAAGACCGATTCGCAGCTTCCCAACTAATCCGGCGAATCGCCCGTCTGCCGCGGCCAGGGCAGCGCCTGTCCGGGCACGGTGAACCAGGCGATGATCGACGATAGCAGGCAAAGCAGCGTCGTGACGGCGGCAACAGCGGCAAAGGCCGAATCGCTTGCCGCAATCCTCAACGCGTCGAGATTGGCCGCGAGCCCGGACGCCGGCGGTTCGCCGAAACCGGGCATGCCGGCGGGGCTGCCGGTCGATCGCGCATAGACGAAAGCCGCGAGCGAGCCCATCGCCGCCACCGCGATCAGGCCGCCGATGCGCGAGACGGCATTGTTGATGCCGGATGCCGCGCCCGTGTCCTTGTCCTCGACGGAGGTCATGATCGCCGTCGACAGCGGCGACACGACGAGCGCCATGCCGAGCCCCATCACCGCCATCAGCGGAAAGGTCCCGGTCCAGAAATTGTGGATCCCGGCATGGGCGAGCAGGGCCATGCCGGCAAAGGCGATGGCGACGACCAAGCTGCCGGCGGCGATCGGCAGGCGCGGGCCGATCTTGTCGGACCACTGGCCGACCGGCCCCGACAGCAGCGCGATCAATGCCGACAGCGGCAGGAAGATGAAGCCGACCTCGGCCGAACTCAGTCCCCAGCCCGCGATCAGAACCATGGGCAGGTAGAACAGGTTCGCCGACAGCGCGAAATAGAGGAAGAAGGTCGCGAGATTGGCGCCGGCGAAGGCCCGGATGCGAAACAGGCCGAGATCGATCATCGGCTCGCGCTGCCAGCGCTCATAGAGAATGAAAATGAAAAGCAGGACGACGCCAGCGACGATCGCCGGCCCGGCCATTATCCCGCCGCCCTCGGCGTTCATCGCCGTCAGCCCATAGGCCAGCGCCCCGAAGGCGAGCGTGGCGAGCGCGGCGCCCCCGAGGTCGAGGCTGCGCTTTTCGGTCGGCTGGTCCGCCGGTATCTTGGCGAGCAGCAGATAGATCGAAACCAGTCCGAGCGGCAGGTTGACGGCAAAGATCGCGCGCCAGACACCGTTGCCGAAAGTCGACAGCACGAACCCGCCGAGCACCGGCCCGAGCGCCGTCGTCATCGCCGAGGCCGCGGCCCAGATGCCGATCGCCCGGCCGCGCTCCTTTTTCGGATAGGCCTTGGCGATGATGGCGAGGCTGCCCGGAACCATAATGGCGGCGCCAATGCCCTGGATGGCGCGGAACGCGATCAGCACCGCCGGATTGGGCGCCAGGGCGCAGGCGAGCGATGCTGCGATGAAGAGCGCGATGCCGGTCACGAATGCGCGCCTTAGGCCGAATCGGTCGCCGGCGGCACCACCGGCCAGAATCAGCGCCGAAAGCGTCAGCGCATAGGCGTTGGAGATCCATTGCGCTTCCGCCAGGCTGGCGCCGAGATCGACGCGCAAGGCCGGCATGGCGATCGCCAGGATCGAACCGTCTATGAAGCCGAGCGCCGAGGCCAGGATTGCCGCGACCAGTACGAACTTGCGCTGCGTCTGCGGGCAAAAGGTGCCGTTCGCGCGCGTCGCGGTCGAAAGCGAATCGGCTGTGGCTTCACTCGAGGAAGGCATGAAAACCTGCTTAGCTCTCCGGCGTATCGGTAACAACGAGCCAGAAGATTGCAGTTCTGAAACCAGTTTGGTGACGGCATGGCCAGGAAGGTAGCTATCGTAAATGCAAACGAGCCGTCGCGTAGTAGGTTCCGGCCCGTCATTCCAGAAGGGGAAGAGCCAGCCTATGCCTCATCACCCGCTGCTCAGCGCGGGTTCATCCTGGCGCTGCAGCTGATCTATGCAACCGCCCTGCGCGGCTCATTGCTGCGCAAAATCATCGACTGAAGACCCGCCGACGAACTCGACGGTCACGCCCGGCGACACCAGCTTGGCGAGCTCTCGCGCATCCCAGTTGGTCAGGCGCACGCAGCCGTGGCTTTCGGTCTTGCCGATCTTGGAAGGATCGGGCGTGCCGTGGATGCCGTAGGTCGGCTTGTCCAGCGCGATCCAGACCGAGCCGACCGGACCGTTCGGCCCCGGCGGGATGGTCAGGATCTTGTCGTTCTGGCCCTGCTTGAAATTGATGCTGGGATTATAGGTGTAATTGGGATCGAGCGCGATGCGCGACACGGTGTGGATGCCGGTGGGCGACGGCGTGTCGGCCGAACCGATGGTGGCCGGATAGGCTGCGACCAGCTTGCCGCCCGCGTCATAAGCGAAAACTTCCTTCTTGTCCTTGTCGGCGACGATGCGGGCAACCGGCGTCGACACCAACTGGCCGAAATTGGCGACCTTGACGATGGTCCCGGGACGGTTGAAGTCGAGGCCTTTGTTGATCGACTTCAGATAGCCTTCGTCCATGTGGAAGCGCTCGGCGAGCGCCTCGGTGACCGAGGTGTAACCCATGCGGTCGAGCTTGGCCTTCTGGCTGTAATCTTCCGGGATCGAGGCGACATAGGGTCCGGCCACGTCCTCGGGCGTGATCGTGTAGGAGGCGAAGGCGTCGCCCCCCGACTGGGCGAGCGCCGCCTTGATGGCGGCCGAGTCGGTCGACTTCAGATTGCTGCCGGTGATCTGGTTGTAGGCGGCCAGGGCCTTGTCGACATTCGAGCCGAAGCGGCCGTCGATGACTCCCGGCGAGGCGCCGGCGCGGTCGAGCAGCACTTGAAGTTCGGCCACGTCCTGGCGCACGCCGAGCGAAAGCGACGGATCGACGGTGGCCTTGCCGCCCGTGTCCGGCGGCAGCGCGGCCTGGGTCTCCGGATTGACTTGCAGCACGTCCCCCTGCCCAGGGTGCGGTTCGATCGATGCTTCGTTCAGCGGCTCGCGCTTGATGGTGTCCGACCCTGGCGCCTCCGGATAGGTTGTGGCATACCCTTCGTCGCTCGGCGCCGGCGGATAGGCCTCGACGGAATTGCCGCTGTTGGAATCGTAGTCGTCGACCGGCGGCGGGATATACCGGCCGTTCTCGTCCAGCTGCCTGCGGCGGAAGCGGGCCATGTCGTCGGGATCGTCTAGATAATAACGGTCGTCATCCTCGACGGGCGCACGCCCGAGTTCCTGCATCCGCAACTGACGGCGCAGCGCCCGGCGATCGGGCCGGGTCTGCGGCGGCTGGATGGCGATCACCTTTCCGGTATCGGCATCGACAAGTACCCGGTTGCCCCTGGCATCGTAGTAAATGTCGATATTGCCGTCCTGGGCGAGCAGGAGCGCGCCGTGTTGAGCGGGCCGAACCGTCTTCTGCGCGCCTTCCAGACTCGGCGCTGCGAGCGCGCCGGAAGCGGCCAGTCCGGCCACAAGTGCCGAAAGGGAAAAGATCGTGCGCAGCATGTGGGTCAGGCTCTCCGGTCGGCTCGGTCTTGCTGGGCGAACCCTTCGCCAGCAAACCAGTTACCAAAACTAAGGTTCCAATATGAACCGGGCATGAAGATGGCGGATTTCCGGCGTTTCACCATGGTCCCCAACCGAATGTCAGTGCAGCCCCAATTCGCTGCGCGCCAGTTTCGTCAGCTTCAGCACGACCAGGCGGTGGCTTTCGCGCAGGTAGTCCTTCAGCGCGGCATCATCCACGCTTTGGCTTGTCTGGCGCTGGATCCATTTCATGCCGCGCGACGCGAGATAGGGCGCGGGCCGACAGCCCGGCTGTTCCTTCAGCACGTCAAAGGCCATGTCGGAGCATTTGAAGGTAACGAAGACCTCGCCTTCCCGGTCGTGGCCGCCGATCGCGAACACCTTGCCGCCGACCTTCCAGACGTGAGCCCCGCCCCACTGCACGACATGGGTCGTGGCGGGCAGCGTGGCGCAGAAGCCGTTATAGTCCTCGAGCTTCATTGGAATCGGCCCTCCAGGACCCGCGATCAAGCTCGGTTTTGCCGCAGGGCCCTGTCGAAAAGCAAGAGCGCGCCGCCCTGCCGGATGCGACGCGCTGCTGGTATCCTGTTTGCACTCCGGACGGAGAGCGCCAAAGGCTTTTCCTGGGATTGCTCCGGTCACATGCCCCGGCTCGACTCAGGCGGCGGCTTCAGCCGCCACCACCGTCGGCTTCGAACGGAAGTTCAGGCGATCGGAACCGGCGGTGACCTTGACGGTCGAGCCGTCGAGAATTTCGCCGAGCAGGATCTTCTCCGCCAGCGGATCCTGCAGTTCCTTCTGCATCACCCGCTTCAGCGGCCTGGCGCCATAGGCCGGATCGTAGCCCTTGCCGGCCAGCCACTCGATCGCATCGTGATCGAGCGACAGCGTGATCTTGCGATCGACAAGCAGGTTCTCCAGCCGCTTGAGCTGAATCTCGACGATGCGATCCATATCCTGGCGGCGCAGCCGGTGGAACAGGATCACCTCGTCGACGCGGTTGAGGAATTCCGGACGGAACGAGGCTCTCACCACGCCCATCACCTCGTCGCGCACGGCATCGACGTCCTGGTCATCGCGGAGATTGACCAGATATTCGGCGCCGAGATTGGAGGTCATGATGATCAGCGTGTTACGGAAGTCGACCGTGCGGCCCTGACCATCGGTCAACCGGCCGTCGTCGAGCACCTGGAGCAGCACGTTGAACACGTCCGGATGCGCCTTCTCGATCTCGTCGAACAGCACGACCTGGTAGGGCCGGCGCCGCACCGCTTCGGTGAGCGCGCCGCCCTCCTCATAGCCGACATAGCCGGGAGGCGCGCCGATCAGCCGGGCGACCGAGTGCTTCTCCATGAACTCCGACATGTCGATGCGCACCATGGCGCTCTCGTCGTCGAACAGGAAGGCGGCGAGCGCCTTGGTGAGCTCCGTCTTGCCGACGCCGGTCGGACCCAGGAACATGAACGAGCCGATCGGCCGGTTCGGATCCTGCAGACCCGCACGGGCGCGCCGCACGGCCTTGGAGACCGCCTGCACCGCCTCGCCCTGGCCGACGACGCGCTTGCCGATCTCGTCCTCCATACGCAGCAGCTTCTCGCGCTGTCCCTCAAGCATCTTGTCGACCGGAATGCCGGTCCAGCGTGACACGACATGGGCGACGTGGTCAGGCGTGACCACCTCTTCCACCATGCCGGCCTTACCGTCCTGGGCTTCGGCTTCCTTGAGCTTCTTCTCCAGCTCCGGGATCTTGCCGTAGGCAAGCTCGCCGGCGCGCTGGAACTCGCCCTTGCGCTGGGCAATCGCCAGCTCGTTGCGCATCTCGTCGAGCTGCTTCTTCAGGTCGGCGGCAAGGCCGAGCTTGTGCTTTTCGGCCTGCCACTTGGCGGTCAGCTCGGTCGACTGCTCCTCGAGGTCGGCTAGATCCTTCTCCAGCTTGGTCAGCCGGTCCTTCGAGGCGTCATCCTTCTCGACCTTCAGCGCCTCGCGTTCGATCTTGAGCTGCATGATGCGGCGGTCGATCTCATCCAGCGCCTCGGGCTTGGAATCGACCTGCATCCTCAACCGCGATGCGGCTTCGTCCACCAGGTCGATCGCCTTGTCCGGCAGGAAACGGTCGGCGATGTAGCGGTTGGAAAGCGTCGCGGCCGAAACCAGCGCCGAATCGGAGATGCGCACCTTGTGGTGCTGCTCGTATTTCTCCTTCAGGCCGCGCAGGATCGAGACAGTGTCCTCGACCGTCGGCTCGTCGACGAAAACGGGCTGGAAGCGGCGGGCGAGCGCCGCGTCCTTCTCGACATGCTTGCGGTATTCGTCGAGCGTGGTCGCACCGACGCAGTGCAGCTCGCCGCGCGCCAGCGCAGGCTTCAAAAGGTTCGAGGCGTCCATCGCGCCATCGGCCTTGCCGGCACCGACCAGTGTGTGCATCTCGTCGATGAACAGAATGATGCCGCCTGCGGCGGAAGTGACTTCCGACAGTACGGCCTTCAGCCGCTCCTCGAACTCGCCCCGATACTTGGCGCCGGCAATCAGCGCGCCCATGTCGAGCGCCATCAGCCGCTTGTCCTTCAGCGATTCCGGCACGTCGCCATTGACGATGCGCAGCGCCAGGCCTTCGGCGATCGCCGTCTTGCCGACGCCGGGCTCGCCGATCAGCACGGGATTGTTCTTGGTGCGGCGCGACAGCACCTGGATGGTGCGGCGGATCTCGTCGTCGCGGCCGATGACCGGGTCGAGCTTGCCCGCCCGCGCATCCGCGGTCAGGTCGCGGGCGTATTTCTTCAGCGCGTCGTAGCCCTGCTCGGCACTGGCCGAATCGGCGGTGCGGCCCTTGCGGACATCGTTGATAACCTGGTTCAGCGCCTGCGCGGTGACACCGGCCTTGGCCAGGATGTCGGCGGTCTTCGCCGACTTCTCCATGGCGAGCGCCTGCAGCAGCCGCTCCACGGTGACGAAGCTGTCGCCGGCCTTCTTGGCCAGTTCCTCTGCGGTCGAAAACACCTTGGCAAGCGGCTGGGCGAGATAGAGCTGGCCGTTGCCGCCTTCGACCTTGGGCATAGCCTCCAACGCCGCCTCGACGCCGAGCTTCACGTCGCGAATGCTGCCGCCGGCGCGCTCGATCAGAGACGCGGCAAGGCCCTCGTCATCGTCGACGAGCACCTTGAGCATATGTTCGGGAGTGAATTGCTGGTGGTTGCGCGAGAGCGCCATGGTCTGCGCGGACTGGATGAAACCGCGCACGCGCTCGGAATATTTCTCCGTATTCATGTATGTCTCCTTCCATCACCGGCCCGCTTTGCGGCACCGGATCAGATTGCGGTGACGGACCCGCTCATTCGAGCCGAGTCCTGTTCAGCCGAGATATGGTGTATTAGCTCAGGTCTCTCAAGACGCCCTGATCTCGGTCAGCGCAGAATATTCTAGGGCCTGGTCGCCCGAAGCGCGCAGCGATTTTGGGCGAATATTAGGCATTAAAACAACGGCTTAAATGCTGCGGCTGCGTGACGCGCGACATCGACGGCTTCATGATCGTCCACCGCTCGCGCCCAGGGTGACGAGAAGCTCGTCCAGTTGCCCGAACGTCTCGCCCATCGCCTCCGCCGCACCGGTGCCGGCAGCGTCGAGAGCCTCCTTCGAGGGATAGAGCTCGTGCAGGACCAGCAGCGTCTTGCCACCTTTTTCCTCGAAGGTCACCGTCGTGACGGGTCCACCCTCACCGCCTTCCTCATTGGTCCAGACGAGGCGCGACTGCGGTGTCACTTCGATGTACCTGCCGAAGAACTCGTCAAGGTTTGAGCCATCGTGGCCGAACGCCAAACGGTACCTGCCCCCGACACGGACATCCATCTCGCAGGAACGCAGCACCATTCCCATCGACTTCGGCGCCCACCACTGCTTGAACAGCTCAGGCTTGGTCCACGCCTCGAACACGATGCGCGCCGGAGCGTTGAAGGTTCGCGTGACGACGAGCTCGCGGTCCGACGTCCGTTCCACAGTCGTGCGGTTCTGCATCGGTGTGGCTCACTCCCTTTGCTTGCGTCCATCGACCTTCTCCTTTCGTTTCAGTTCCTCGACCACCTTGTCCAACCCGTCGAAGCGTGCGTCCCAGAGCTGGCGGTACCTCTCGATCCATGCCGCCTCTTGCTCCAGCCCGCGCAGGCCGAGCTTGCAGGTCCGCACACGCCCGATCTTTTCCGTGCTGACGAGCCCCGCTTGCTCCAAGACACCGACGTGCTTCTTCATGCCCGTGAGGGTCATGTGGAACTTCTCGGCCAGTTCCGTGATCGAAGCGTCCGCACGGCCGAGCTGCCCCAGCACGCCGCGTCGGGTCGCATCCGAGAGCGCGGCGAATGAAGCATCGAGGCGGGTCTTGATATACTGAACCATATGGTTCAGTATTAGCGCACAAATTACCGCCATGCAAGGAAACGAAAGCGCGTCGCGCTGAAACGGATTCAGGCGACGTGCTTTAGGCACGCACAACGAAAAACGGCGGAGAAACCTCTCCGCCGTCAGACTGCTGACGAACCCCGTCGATTTTCGGCGGGGTTTTGTTTTGCAGATTGATTGCGCTTGGGAAATTGGTGGCGGGAGCGGATGTCAGGAGGCCGCCGACGCAGATTTGGCCTCAGGCGAGGACCGGTTTGG
>NZ_NSGB01000037.1:0-4928 GCF_002294785.1 Mesorhizobium sp. WSM3868
GCTCCGACACACGGACGGTGTATTGCAGTCGCTTATTGTGCATGAACATGAGGGTTCTCCAGGGTTGGGATCCGCCCGAACAGCCTTGGATCAGGAATGTTCCTTGGCGCTGACGCTCATTGCAAACGGCGATGAACTATCCGCGAGCCCGACCGGAGGATCAGGAACGGCTCGCTAGGGGCCCGGTACTTTCCCGGGCCAACCCCAACCCCGTCGTGTTGGGATGCTGATTGAGGGCCACGAGAGCCAGGGCATTGGCTGCAGGGATCGTCACGCATCGCGCCGAAATCGACGCGGGCTATTTAATGATCGGGAGCCTGTCCCATTGATGGAACGGCGGTGGCGAAGGCAACATCCACTCCAAGGTGGTGGCCCCCGGACCCCAAGGATTGTCGCCGGCCTCCCTTCGTCTGTAGAAGGCGTCGACCACTCCGGCCAGGAAGAACAGTACGCTTGCGGCAGATATGTAGGAGCCATAGGAAGAGACCATATTCCAGCCCGCAAATGCATCAGGATAGTCTACATAGCGGCGTGGCATGCCGGCCAAACCTAAAAAGTGATGCGGAAAGAAAACCAAGTTGACGCCGACAAAGGTCGTCCAGAAATGCACTCCCGCCAGTAGAGTGTTATACACATACCCGGTCATCTTCGGGAACCAGTAATACCAGCCCGCGAAGATCCCAAAGAGAGCTCCCAGTGACAGAATGTAGTGGAAATGCGCGACGACGAAATAAGTGTCGTGCAATACACGGTCGAGCGCGGCGTTGGCCAGCTGAACGCCGGTAACTCCGCCAATGGTAAAGAGAAAGATGAATCCTAGAGCCCAGAGCATCGGCGTTTGCATACGGATCGATCCGCCCCACATTGTGGCGATCCAGGAAAACACTTTTATACCCGTTGGCACCGCGATCACCATTGTCGCGAAGGTAAAATAGCGCTGCGTGTCGAGGCCAATGCCGCTGGTGTACATATGGTGCGCCCAGACGACAAACCCTATCACGCCGATCGCCACGATCGCATAGACCATGCCGAGATAGCCGAAGATCGGTTCGCGCGAAAACGTCGATATTACCTGGCTCACAATGCCGAATGCCGGGAGGATCATGATGTAGACTTCCGGATGACCGAAGAACCAGAAAAGATGCTGGTAAAGGAGCAAATCGCCGCCCTGGTCCGGGACGAAGAAGGCAGTGCCGAAGTTCCGGTCGGTCAGCAACATGGTAATCCCGCCTGCGAGAACGGGGAGCGCGAGGAGAAGAAGGAATGCTGTAATCAGAACCGACCACGCGAACAGAGGCATCTTGTGGAGCGTCATGCCGGGCGCGCGCATGTTGAAGATCGTGGTGATGAAATTGATCGCCCCGAGGATGGATGAGGCCCCGGCAATGTGCAGCGACAGAATGACCAGGTCAACGGCAGGCCCAGGATGGCCCGACGTCGACAGCGTTGGGTAGAGGAACCATCCCGTTCCCGCCCCATAGCCTCCTGGTACGCTGGGCATGAACATCGACATCAAAAGCAAAATGAAGGCGGGCGGCAGCAGCCAGAAGGAAACGTTGTTCATCCGCGGGAAAGCCATATCCGGAGCCCGATCATGAGCGGTATCATCCAGTTGGCAAAGCCGCCGATCAGACCGGGCATCACCGCGAAGAAGATCATGATAAGGGCGTGTGCTGTCGTGAATACGTTGTAGAGCTGCTTGCCTGCATCGATGGCCGTGTCGCCCTGGAAGCCGTATATAAGTGAGGCCAAGCCAGGGAAGATCTGTATACCCGGTTGCTGAAGTTCCATGCGCATGGCCACCGAAAGCAGCATGCCAATGATGCCCGCGACGATCGCGAAAATCAGATAAAGTGTCCCGATGTCCTTGTGATTGGTTGAAAACAGCCATCGGGTCACTCCTGTCGGCGTGTGCGTCGCAGGCGAAGTGTCCGCGTTCGGCGATGAGCTGGCATCGTGATCTCCATTTGAGAAGGCAAGCGCGTCCCAACCTCGCTTGTGCGGGATTGTTCCTGATGATTGGCAGTAACGTCAAAGCCAAGGGAACAACTGCAAACCCAGGAGGTTCGGGCAAGCGGGAGAAGAAGGAGCGATGTCCGATGCTCGAAACTGTTGCGGCGGTGCTAGTGCTCCTGGCTGTGGTCGGAGGCCTAATCTGTGCTTTCTGGGTTGAGGCCCGTTATGGCGTACACGGCTGAGCGAAGACATTCCGGCTGTGTCAGTCGACGAGCTCAGACCGACGATGCCGGTCGTCCCTCGTCCGGCCGCTTTGAGGTAGGTCGCCAATCATGCGCTTGAACGGGCCAGCAATCGATCGGAAGGCCGTTGTTGGCTGGCTGCTCGTTGGATATGCCCTGGGCGGCTTTTTCGACGGCATCGTTCTGCATCAGATCCTGCAGTGGCACCATCTCCTGTCCGGCCTCCCCGAACCGGCACGATCAGACTTGCGCTTCCAGATTCTGGCGGACGGCCTCTTTCACCTGCTGATGTATCTCTTGTGCGTCTTGGGCACCGTGTTGCTCGTGGCGGCTCGTGCATCTGGCGCGCGCCCCGGCACCACAAGCGAAATCCTACGGCTCGCCTTGGCCGGGTTCGGCGCCTGGCACATCGTTGACGCCGTCATCATTCATTGGCTGCTCGGCCTTCACCGGATCAGGATGGCGAGCGAAGTGCCACTGGCATGGGACATGGGATGGCTGGTCATTTTTGGCATCTTGCCTTTGGTGCTCGTTCTCCTGATGCCCAATCGGGGAGGACCGGCTCGAGGCGCGGCGGCTGCTTTGATGAGTGTTACCATAGTAGCCGGGCTGGCTGCGGGCGCAGGTCAGCGCTTCGAGGGTGCAGCCGACACGATCGTCGTCTTCCGGGAAGGTCTAAGCCAGGCCCAAATGATGCGAGCCGTACTCGAGGCGCGGACGAACCTAAAATGGACCGATAAAGGTGGGACAATCTGGGTGGTCGACGAGGTCTCTTGGGCCGGCCTCATAACGCTTCACGCGGAAGGAGCCGTTCTCGTCAGCACAACGCCGGTCGCCGCGGGCTGCCTGGCCTGGGCTGCCGTCAAGGTCTGAAGTGGGGCGCAGCTCGGCGAGTAGAAAAATGATGAGGCGCCAATCATTTCGTGGCGGTCGAGAAAGAGGCGGTAAGCATGCGCCCGCCCCCGTAAAAAACAAGGATTCCACCGCATACTCGAACTGAGGCGCCATTCGCAATCGCGTGACGAGGAAGCTATTTGCCGCCGCCGCTTCCTTCTTGGAAGCCGTCGAGAACATGGGCCTCGAGGCATGATTTCGAAGCGGCGCACCAGCAATTATCGCAGCGGCAAGCAGGACTTGTGGGTGAAGACAACATGCTCAGAGAAGCGACTTCGAACCGCTGGGCATCAAGCGAGAGAGCCCGCGAAGCCCGCTGCAGCAATCATGGCGCGGGTAGCCGGCACGGCGTTCACAACGCTGCCCGGTGGCCTCGGGGAACGGCTGTGGAAGCGTGTCGAGGAGGCCAGGGCGCCAAAGCCCGCGCAGCGTGTGCCGAGCGTCTTCGCGCTGATGTGTGCGGCCTGAGACATTACCGGCCAGGTGAAGTTCCATCGCGGCGAGCACACGCTACGCCATTCGACCTCAAACGCGGCCCGCGCGATTTCCCTGATCGAGCGCAAGGCCAAGCTTTGGATCAAGCCGGCCAAAGGTATCGTCCAGTAAAGCGATCATCTCGAAGGTGGTGAGCAGATCAGCGAAGCCGATCATTTCCTTCCATGCCCCACATTCGGCCAAGCCGTAGACCTGCCTGACCTACGGCAAATCATCTGGGATGAACACCCGGCGACAAGCCGCTGGAGAGGGGGCAGTGGAGCAATGTTACGCGGCGGGGCGACGGCGTTTTCCGTCTGGACAAAGGTCGCATCAAACGGCTCCGATTAAACAGGGAAACCCGCCCCCGAGCCGAATCAACCACATAGTGAGCCAGGGCCGATCGCAACGCAGTTTGCTCACCCTATGGCACCTTGTCCTCCGACGACCGTCGTCACCCCCCCTGCCCCCGCCCCGCTCGGCGGTCGTCATCTTCTTAGCAATGCAACAAATGTGAGCGACCGACGTCAGCGGTGCCGATATAGGTCCTGTTGTCGCCCCAGCGTCGACCGGACACGGCCGCTTAGAAGGAACTCAACTCCACGAGGAGATCATGACTAAGCGCTCTGCGAACTTCATTTCCGCTTTTGACTTTGACGTCATCCGAGAAGTCTTCCGGCGTTCGGTCGTAGAAGATTGTGTTCCGCGCCAAGACTGGGAAGACGTGCAAATGGGCTTGTTCGCAGCTTCATAGGCGCTCAACCTCCGGCCGAGGTCATCGCCGCATTGCTCGATTCCATGGATCAACAAAATGCCGGCCGACCGGAGCCGGCGGGCTACTCGAGGTGGCTCAATTCCCAGCAGCCCTGAGCGACAAACTGCCCAGCTCCGTCTTGTTAGCGCGCTCGCCAGCCGACCTGCCCTCGCCGACGGCGTAGGCGTCTGAGGTTATTTGTGAGGTTTTTCGGGCTGGGGGCGGGCGAATAGGTCAGCGTGACACACTTGGTGCCGCACTTCGCGGCGTTTCATCTTCGGCCGGAGAGCGTCAGGGCCGAGGCGATCGGGGGGCGCCGGATATCAAGCTTCTGATTTAGCAGTCGAGACAGCCGGGCGGTGACGGACATTCGCTCTTCGATCAGCTCTTGCGGCGTCCAGCGGTTGCCCATGCCCAACTGATGTAGGCTGCGACCATCCAGACCTCCAGGGTTAGGTCCTGCTCCGCTTGGAGAGGGAGCGCCATGGGCCTAACGCAAGGTCATGCTGGTACAGCGTACATACATGCCTCAACCCCTAGGACCAATCGACATTCAGGATTCAAAATCGCGTTGATGCATGATTCATAGGCTTCCAGATTCGATCTGG
>NZ_NSGB01000038.1:0-3976 GCF_002294785.1 Mesorhizobium sp. WSM3868
GGACCGGGGGCCGGCCGCACCAAGAATGGTGACATGGGCGGCGCCGCCAACATCCAGGAGGCGCCGGCGCGGGCAGCGGCCGCCACTCGCAAAACCAGGTAGCCTTTGCATGGAGCCTCAAGAACGTCGCCGAACAGGGCGGTTCCCTGGTTCGCGATTAGAGGAACCGGGACCAGCCAAAGGCGTGCGATGCTTTCCGTGAAAGGACCTCGCCGACTAGCCGGGCAGTGATCGGTGCGAGCGTGAGCCCGAGGTGACCGTGTTCGAAAGCATTAGTGCACGAAGCTCTTGCGCCGCGACCACATTGATTGAAAGAGCCTGCCGGTGTGAGGGCTCTTTTTGTCGGACCTTCTCTGAGGCGCGTAGCCGTTCCAATTGGGGCCGACCTGAGGCTTAGCCGATAAAGCCGCCAGCTAGACAAGCGTTCAGCCATAGCCAACGTTGACTTTTTCCCACGCGAATGATCCGAGGCCGCAGGCGCGCTACGCTCTCCGTCGCTTAGAAAGCGCTCGTAGCAGGTCAGCTTCGTCGGTGATGCCATCATCAAAAGCTTGGAGGATTTCCCTAGCCAAACATTCCCGCTGTTCGCGATTCCTTCTTGGCCAGTCGTCGCTCGTCGCACAACCGGTTAAACACCCGCTGGAGCATGTCCAGATCAGCGGGCCCGTAGACGCCACCGCAACGCGACAATGACATGACCGCCGCCCTCGGCGAGGCATCTGCCATTATCTCACAAAACGGTCCCGTTGTGGAACGGATTCAGGCCTCAGCGATTAGCCAAATGAGCGGTCGGTTCCTTCAGGAATGTAGCCGTCTCAGTGGCAACCTAAAAAGCCCGTCGCTTACGCCATTAGCTGCGGCGGGCTGTTCATTAGCTACTACTAAAAAGGCGGATGCCTACCACTGAACGGTGGCGCATAATGCAGCTCTGCCCCGCCGTGGTTAGCACGGGGTAAGAGCCCGGCCTGTGCGCCAAGGTCTCCTCGACTCCTCGGCAGGCCGGGCACTCCATGTCTAGGCTACATCGTGCCGCGGCGCCGACATGCCGTTATTTTTACGGGGCCAAATCATGACATGTTGAGCCAGGGCCGATCGCAACGCAGTTTGCTGATTCTATGGCAACCCGCCAAGCCGCCCCCACGGTGCTGCATCGCCTCGCTCACAAGGCGAAAACGCTGTCGACCTCCTCATGTATCTCTTTGGGCGCGATGCCCTGACGCCCGGCAGAGGCAAGGAGTTCAACGACAAGATCGGCAATGGCCCCTGGGTCGTCGGTGTTCACGTTTGGCAGATGGTCTGCCATTCATCGGTCCAGAAATTCCAAAGCGCGCGCGCTCATGCGGTGGAAAAGCCGGCCGCGATCTTAGGTTCCTTGTTCGGCAGCATCACATGCAAGCGCCCGCTCGTGAGGACGAGCGGGGCTCCGGGGTCTCGCGCAACCCATCGGCGCGCCTCGGGATGAATCGCGCCGCGGAACCAAACCTGCCGACGTGCGGAAGGTTCCCGATGCGACCGAAGTCGGAGCAACTGACGCTTTGGTCCCAACGCTGAAACTAAATCCTCGCCATTGCATTGGATGGAGCCGGCGAGGAAATGCGTCACCTTGCCTCGTTGGCAGCCGCTAGATCGATGCCCGCCATCCCGTTGCCTGGGGTGACGGGCATCGTCTTTTGACCCGCGCTCTTCGGGTCGCCGCTTCGTCCAGGAACTAAGCTTCCTGGATCTCTGTTCAGATACGGGATGAATAGAGCAGAGGTTGCACATGAAGGTTTATCGCGTGGAAGAGATGGATGGGGACATCGTTGTGAGTAGTCGTACCGTCAGTGCAAATACTCCATGGGTGGCAGCCGAAACGGCCACGGGCAGGGAGGTCACGAACGTACCCGGTGACGAACAGCGCTGGATCCGGGTCACGCATGAGGCAGACGGGGTTGTTAACAGGTACGCGTTCAAATGACCTGGCGAGCCGCTCCGATTGCAGTTTACCCATCAGTTGAAGCTGAGCCGACCCGGCCTGCGAGCGGGGAAGTCGGGGAGCGACTAGAGCGGGGCAGGCCGGGCCTCTTACCCCGTGTTGCGAGCCAGGGCAGGTCGGCATTTATGCGCCGCCTTTGCAGCGGCCGACATTAACATTTCCTAATGCAACGCATAGCTCCACAGGAGCCTCAGGCCGCCAAGCCGCCTTCTCGGTTCTGCATCGCATCGAGGATCACTTCGAAGACTGTGCCAACCTCCTCGCTGATCTCGTCGGGGCTAATGCCTTCTCGCTCAGCAGCTTTCAGGGCCTCTTCGACGAGGTAAACGATGGCCATTGAATCGTCCGTGATCGCATTCGGCAGGTGATCCGCCATCCACCGGTCTAAGAAATTGATCCCGCGCGTGGTCATGGCGAGAGAAGCCGGAAGGCGGCTTTAGGTTCCTTCTTCGCTGATGCTCTGCAAGGCACCCTGCCGTAGCTTTGGCTGTTCCTAAGATGGCGGACCCAGGCTGTTATGCTGCCCGGTTTCACCCATTCGACCGTCGGGTCGATGATGGCCCGGGGGGCATCGGCGGGAGGCGCCACTCTGGTGTTCTGCACGAGCTGATGCAGGCGATCGCGGAGCTGCTTCCGAAGCGTGATGGGCGGTCCGCATACTTGCCGTCTAGGAGAACGATACCGCTGCGGGCTTGCAGGCAGGCACACGGACTCAGCAATAATGGAGACAAGCTCAACCCCCCGGAACGAAACCAAAGAAGCAATCGCGCGTTGGACGCGATTAAGCCACTTCGTCTTGGGTTTGGGGCGCGTGAGAGTGGTGAAGCCAACGTCGCGTAAGGCAATCCCTGGGTCGAGCGCTCCTCAAGCGAAGTCGCATATGCGTGACCAAACCAAATTAGCGCTTCCCTCTTTTCGGCCCGTCCAGCTCGCAACGCTCGTAGATACCGTCCCTGCCGGCGACCGCTGGATCCACGAAATGAAATACGATGGCTATCGCATTCTTGTTGCCATCGGCGGTGGCGAAGCGCGTGCCTACACGCGCTCTGGTCTGGACTGGTCGCAGCGTTTTCCTTCCATTCTTTCGGAAGCCCGCAAGCTCAAGGTCCGCTCCGCTCTGATCGACGGCGAGGCCGTCGTTGTCGATGCGAACGGAAGATCAAACTTCCAGGCACTTCAGAACGCATTAAAGGGTGCGCCAGCCACTATCGATTTTTATGCCTTCGATCTCCTTGAGCTCGATGGCGAAGATCTCACGAGGCGCCCGCTCCTTGAACGCAAGGAGAAGCTCCAGGCAATTTTGCCCGCGAAGAACGCGAACCTTCGCTATTCCGATCATATCCTCGGTCGCGGAGAAGAGCTGCTCGAACGCTTTTGCGCAGCCGGTCTCGAGGGAGTTGTTTCGAAGCTCGCCGATTCGCACTATGTGGCAGCCCGCAGCGGAAGCTGGCTCAAGATCAAGTGCATCAAGCGGCAGGAATTCGTAATTGTCGGCTGGACGCCGTCCGACAAGGTCCGCGCCTTCCGGTCATTGATTCTGGGGGTGCATGACGGCGGCAAGCTGCGTTATGCCGGGAAAGTCGGCACCGGCTTCGATACAGCTGAACTCTTCCGTCTCATGAAGATCATGGCACCGCTCGAGCAGAAGGCCGCGACCGTCGAGGCGCCGCGAGCCGAAGTTCGCGGAGCACATTGGCTTTACCCCAAGCTGGTCGCGGAGATTGCCTTCACCGAGATGACCAAGGAAGGAACGCTGAGACATCCGAGCTACCTCGGTCTACGCGAAGACAAGAAGCCGGAGGCGGTCGTTCTGGAGACGGAACGTCGGACGGCCAATCTGACCACGTCGCGGGCGCACACCATCGCCATCAGCAACCGTGACCGCGTGATCTATCCGGAGTCCAATATCACAAAGGGCCAGCTCGCCGACCACTACGCGGCCGTCGCGGAGATCATGCTTCCCTGGGTCGGCAATCGGCCGATCAGTCTGGTTCGGTGCCC
>NZ_NSGB01000039.1:0-3667 GCF_002294785.1 Mesorhizobium sp. WSM3868
GCTCCGACACACGGACGGTGTATTGCAGTCGCTTATTGTGCATGAACATGAGGGTTCTCCAGGGTTGGGATCCGCCCCGAACCACTTTGCATCAGGAATGTTCCTTGACACCGCGATGCCATACCTTGGCGCGAGAGGCGGCGAGCGTCACGCCTTGAGCATGCAGCCAGTTCACTCGAACATTTCGAAGATCGCACGAGCTTTAAGAACCCGGGCACCCGCTTCATCCCGAACATCGACGAAGAGTTCGAGCCGGTCTTCGATCGGAACAATCTCGGCCGCCATCTCGGCCAATGCCGTCGAGGCCTCCCGCCTTACCGCCTGCATGTCATCCAGTTCCGCGCCGGTTTCATCGGTCACGTGAGCTGAGCCGTTGAACGTGTCGAAGAAGTAGCGGCTCATCGAGTGCCTAGCGCCTTTGCCTCACGCTCTAGGGTCTCGCGGTCATTTCCATGCCTGGCGATCAGCTCGCGCACCTGAGGGATCGAGAGTCCGAACTTGCTGGCGAAGTAGCCGACCTCATACTCCTGATCCCCCGACACACGGTCGCGATCGCGTGAATCGCGTTTGCTTTTGTCGTCCGCCATGGTTCTCCTCCTCTCTCCGGACAAAAGGAAAGACTGACGAGCGATAATGTTCCTCCTATCCGCTATCGGCCCTGCAGCAGTCGCGACAAGTGCGCAGGACATGGCACTCGGGGTAAGAGCTCTGTCGCCCTAGCTCCCCTCGAACCCTCGCAGGCCGGGCGCCCCATGTCTTGGCTGGGCCTAAGCGTAGGCTCTCCGATCAATGGAACATGCTGGCCTATATGCAGAAAGCCATCGATTGTTGTCTGTCACATGTTTCGATTCCCTTGCGGCAACGGAACGTTCCCTTGGGACAGAGCGTTCCCGCGTGAAGGGGAGATCCGAACCGCGGTCCTTGCGAGACAAGAATGTGCAACGATTATGAGCAGCACATCGCTTGGGCTGAATACTGCCGCATGATGGAGTCGCTCACCTTGCAGATTTCCAGCCATCAGAATGAGCTCGACCTGCCGCAAGCTGACGGCATCCGCGTCAACGACCCGGCGCCAATAATGCGCGTTGCCGGCGATGCAGTCGAGCTGGCCTCGATGACATTCGGCTTCCCCCCGGCCGGTCCCAGAGGCGGGCCGGTTTTCAATTTCCGCTCCGAGGGCCGACAGTTTGGCAACAGCAAGCGCCTGCCTGGTTCCCGCTTCCGCGTTCTTCGAATTCACCGGAACGAAATATCCGAAAGCGAAACACCGCTTCACCCTCAACGGCGCGCCGTTCCTGGCAATTGCGGGGCTTTGGCGCGAGGCGACCGGCAACAAGCCGCCGAGCTTCACGATGCTGACGACCGAGCCTGGTCCCGACGTTGCGCCCTATCACAACCGTCAGTCGTGGTCCTTGAGCCGGAGAACTGGTCCGCCTGGCTCAACCTGACGGAATCGGAGGGCGATCTGTTGCGACCGCTTCCGGGCGGGTCGCTGGCGGTCGAGAGGGTGCGGCCGGAGAGCTCTTAGTTCTGATCGCCCGAGGGTCGCGGACATGCCCGGGAGCCTCGCGCCTCTTTCTCGCGCAAGTGCCTGCATTGTTCGAGCGCGACCTTGAATGCCGCAGCGAGATCGCATTTGTGCTTAGATGGGCCGTTGCTCTGGATCACAATTTCGGCCTGTCTGATGGTCAGACCGGGCCTCCCCGCAAACTCGTGTAGGTCGTAGGCTTCCTTCCAACACGACCGCTTCAAACCTTGCATTTCCGCTCCCGTTAGATCGAAAGGTGAATGCCGGAAGCCTCAACTCGGCTGGGCACCAGAGCCGTCTTTCTCGTCGGCGGCTTATGGGGCGTCGTCAAGCTCCTGGTCTCTTTTCGTTCTGCACTCTTGAACGGCGGGCAACTTACATAGCCAGGGCTATGGCCTCGGCTAGAACCCTGCCGGCGCTTCGCCCACCTAGAATCTGTAGAACGGCCCGGCAGCCATCTTGCTTCGGGGGAAGTGGTGACGAGCAGCCGGGCCTAGCTGGTCCGGGACAGGGTAGCCAAAACCCCGGACGGCGCTAACGATAGCGTCATGGCGGGCGATAGCAATTGTTGTTTTGGTGAGCGTCAAATCAAGGACCAAAGCGCGTCGCCTGAGTCCGCTCCTCGGGACGCGCCGCACAAACTGGCGTTTCTACCCACCGGCTTGATACTGTGGTATGTAGATGCCGCAACTCCATTGGTGGGACCACGGATATTCCGCTCTACCGTGCAGGCCGCCCCAGCGCAGCTGGCGTGGTGCGGATCGTCCGGCGCAAATGACGATCGATCAGGGAGGACTGCCATGCGCGCAATCGCACTTTTCATCGCCTCGTCGGCCACGATCTTCCTTGCAAGCCCATCGCGGGCGCAGGATGCCGCCGCAGGCGAGAAGGTCTTCACCAAGTGCAAGGTCTGCCACATTGCCGACCAGGACCAGAACAAGGTCGGCCCGTCTCTGCAGGGCGTCATCGGGCGCACCGCGGGCACGCATCCCGGTTTCACTTATTCCATGGCCATGACCGAGGCCGGAAAATCCGGCATCAAATGGGATGAGCCTACGCTGACGAAGTATCTTCAGGACCCGAGGGGGATGGTCAAGGGGACGAAGATGGCCTTTCCCGGCCTCAAGAACGATCAGGACGTAGCCAACGTCATCGCTTACCTGAAACAGTTTTCCAAGTAAGCGGGCCCTTCCAGGCGCCCTGTCGGCGGCAGCGTCGCGGGACGGCGGCTTGGCGGGTTAGATAGACAGATGCCCGCCACTCCTGGCAGAAACGGCGGGCATCTATCCACTCTCTCATGCCGACGATGAAGGGACATTGCTCGCCGGCCCTATCAAATGATGCAGAGAACGCGAAGGTTTCAGGGGTGGGACCAAAGCGGCAGCTCCTCCGACCTCGGTCGCAATCTGGCAGAAGGGAACATTCGATCAACCATCCCGTTGGGTGTCGCGGCGTGTGTCCCCGGCCAAGGTTCACCGCGCCGCGCGGGGGCATTTCCCCGGAGCCCGTTCGACCTCTTCAGGCGAGCGGGCTCTTGTTTGAGACGGAGATAGGGCAGTGAAGGACGGCGACGGCAAGCCGAACGGGTCGCGCACGGACAAAAATACCCGCCTTTTGGCAGCGCGGTTGGCAAAAGAGACTAGCCTATCCGAGGAGGAGGCGCGGGAGCTGATCCGGCTGATCGGCACGGATTGGAATTCGCTGGTGCGGGAAGCGAAATTTCTCAAGCGCCGCCATTGAGGCGCCAGGCAGGGAGACCGAGCTTACGGTTTGGGTTTCCTATCCACCGTGGCAAACAGCGCCGCCTCGTCTGTCGCCCCGTTCTGGAAGGCCGTGATCAACAGGCTGCCCAGCCATTCCCTTTCGGCGGCGTCCGCACCTGCGGGTAATAGCTTCTGGAGCACTCTTTCAAGCATCGCCATGTCGCCCGGTCCGAGAATACTGTTTGGCTGAGAACGCATCGGGCACCCCCAGGAACCTCTGCGGCCCGGCCCGCTTTAACCTAGGTGACACAGGATTATCACGGGTCGGGCCACCCCACCGCTTGAAGGTGGGGAGCATTGATCCTGCATCCATATGAGCGGACTCGCAACTAACAGATTTGCGACTGAAGTCTCTAACGATCCCGCGCATAAGTCC